>PXDL01000455.1 GCA_003566395.1 Balneolia bacterium
CAGTAAAGTACCTTATCATCAGCATGGCCGCTGTATCTCGAAATACTCCTGTTTACCGGCTCATTGCCGAATTCGTCCAGTTCAACATGATCCCAGCCTCCCCGCGTGAATTTGTATTCAATGGTTTCGGGTAGCAACTCTGTTTCGGTAAACTCATAGTGAAAAGTACCGTTGCCGTTTTTATGTAACTTGAAATCCGGGTCATCGGGCTTCCAGTTGTTGAAATTACCGGTCAGAAAAACCGGGCGATCATCGTAGTCCGGCGTCTGTAAATTGATAAAAAGGCGGGATGAATCCATATCAGATGATGAGGTGTCCCCGGCACGGATACAAGACGAAAGCAAATCCCGGGCTACGAGAACAAGAATTATAAAACAAAAAAGCCGGCTTAAACGACTCACGGAACGAGGTCAGGGTCGATGGTATCCATTACAACCCAGGCCCCCGGAAAATATTCACGCAGAATGGCCAGATAGCTGTTGGCTTCAGACCTGCGCCGGAAATCACCGATTCGTACGCGGTAATACGGTGGCCGGAAGTCGATATAGGCCTCGGGAGTTCGGTCGAAGGGCATCTGCTGGTATTCGGAGGCCCAGTCGTAATAATCCAGGCTTTTAGAGTCGGCTTCATCGATATTCTGAGTGGATAAAAGCTGAATGCGATACCCGGCGTTGTTGTCGATTTCGTGAAGATTACGCTCGCTGAGTCGGAACGCTTCCGGGATGGTATGCTCAATCGCCAAAAACCGGTCGGAAGGATCAGGGCGGAGGTCATCCAGATCATCAGCGGTTAAAAGTGCTGAACGCGAACCTACTTCAGCCTCGGCTTCTTCCGGCGGCAAAGGTTCATCAGCAACTTCGCGGGTAGGAGAACAAGCCGAAAGTGCGAGAAGAAGTATAAAAATTGCAGATGCTAATGCAGATGTTTGCATCAGAACTCATGGAATAGGGTTTATAAAAAAACCTGCTCTTAAAAAGCGGGCGCTAATGTGCGTCAGATACCGACAGGATGCCAGGTGGTCTTGATCTCCTGTAGTTCCATAATAACGTAGGGATGCTCGTTACGTTCTTCATCGAACCAGTCGTCGTCTTTACGTAAAACGACGTGCTTCACATTTTCTGCTGCGTTCTTTTGAATCAGGGTGATGGCTTCCTCGTCGTTGCCGCCGTACATCACGGCATTCACATCCATATGTGTGCTGAAGTTGCTGATCAGCTCACTCCGATAACCGCTTAAAATATTGATAACGCCTCCAGGTACGTCGGAAGAGTGCAATATTTCGCCTAAAGTAAGCGGGGCCAGCGGACGCGACTCGGCCGTAAGTACCACAACGGTGTTTCCGCCTACAATCGCCGGCAGCACAAACTGCAGAAGTCCGAGCAGAGATGCCGAATCAGGCAACAGAATAGTAACCACACCGGTAGGCTCCGGTACTGAAAAGTTGAAGTGGGAAGATGCCACCGGGTTCACGGTTCCAAAAACCTGCTGATATTTATCACTCCAGCCGGCAAAATAAACAGCCCGGTCGATAGCCGCATCCACCTCTTTGGAAGCCTGTTTGTCGGTTGCACCTTCCAGCTTTAATTCGGCGATTAGCTGATCGCGACGTCCTTCCATAATTTCAGCGATGCGGTATAGAATCTGGCCCCGGTTGTAGGCCGAGCGTGCGGCCCATCCGCTCTGCGCTTTGCGTGCGGCCACCACTGCATTCCGGAAGTCTTTGCGGGATGCGAGGCAGATATTTGCCGTGAATCCGCTTTTGCCGGTTAAACTGTAATACCGACCCGATTCAGAACGCGGAAATGCGCCGCCGATGTAAAGCTTATAGGTTTTTTTAACGTCCAGTCTTTTACTCATGAGATTCAGATATTCAGGTAAGGTGTGAGTCCGTGCAAGCCGCCTTCACGTCCGAGGCCGCTTTCCTTGTACCCTCCGAAGGGAGATGTAGGATCAAATTTATTAAACGTATTGGCCCAGAGAACTCCGGCTTTGATGCCGCTCGTCATATTAAAGATCTTGGATCCTTTGTCGGTCCATACTCCGCCGGACAGGCCGTAAGGAGTGTTATTGGCTTTTTCAAGAACTTCTTCAGGTGTTCGGAACGTCTGAATAGTAAGCACCGGGCCGAAAACCTCTTCTTGAACAATTCTGTGCGACTGGGATACATTCGCTACGAGCGTAGGGCAGCACCAGTATCCTTTTTCGGGCAGCTCGCAGGAAGACTGGAAAATATCGGCGCCTTCGTTAAGCCCGATTTCAAGATAACGGTTAATGGTATCGAGCTGCTCTTTGGAGTTGATCGCGCCTACATCGGTATTCTTGTCGAGCGGATCTCCAACCCGCAGTGTAGCGATCCGGTCGATGAGTTTGTCACGTACTTCGTCGGCTATGCTTTCCTGCACGAACAGCCGTGAGCCGGCGCAGCAGACGTGGCCCTGATTAAAGAAAATACCGTTTATAATCCCTTCAACCGCCTGATCCACGGCCGCATCTTCAAAGATAATGTTGGGAGCTTTTCCACCGAGCTCGAGAGTCAGTTTTTTACCGGTTCCTGCAATGGCTTTTTGGATAATTTTGCCGACCGCCGTAGAGCCTGTAAACGCAATCTTGTCGATATCTTCGTGGTTTACAATCGCGGCACCTGTATCGCCTGCACCGGTTACGAAATTTACAACGCCCGGCGGCAGATCCGCCTCCTGAATAATCTCGGCCAGTTTAAGACAGGTGAGCGAAGTGGTTTCGGCCGGTTTCAGGACCACAGTGTTTCCGGTTGCCAGTGCAGGAGCCAGTTTCCAGGCGGCCATCAGCAGCGGAAAATTCCAGGGTATAATCTGTCCGGCCACACCGATCGGTTTGGGCTTTCTACCGGGAAACGCGTATTCGAGCTTGTCGGCCCAGCCGGCGTAATAGAAGAAGTGAGCGGCAGCCAGAGGAATATCCACATCGCGGGATTCGCGTATAGGTTTGCCGCCGTCCATAGATTCTATAACGGCAAATTCACGGGCGCGTTCCTGTATCATACGGGCTATGCGGAAAAGGTAGCGTCCGCGGTCGCGGCCACTCATTTTGGACCACGTCTTGCTGTACGCTTTGCGGGCGGACTTAACAGCGGCATCAACATCGGCAGCCGAGCCTACCGCTATTTGAGAAATCTCCTCTTCGGTAGAAGGACTGATTGTAGGGAAGTAGTTCCCCTCAATCGGTTTGGTGAACTTGCCGTTTATAAAATGACCGTATTGTTCCTTTATGGTGATATGATCCCTGCTTTCCGGAGCAGGATCATAACTCCAACCGGTACTGAAATCAAGTCGGTTTTTTTTCTGAATGTCTGTTTCTTTAAGCATAGGTTAATCCTTGGAAAAATAATCGGAAGACTGGTAAACGCCGGTTTGCTGTTTCACAATCTGCATCAACAGATCGTTGGCCAATGAGCTTGCTCCAAAACGGAACATATCGGGTGTGAGCCACTCACTGCCGAGCGTCTCGCGTACCATAACAAGATAGCGAAGCGCCAGTTTGGCATCACGTATCCCTCCGGCAGGCTTCATACCGATTCGGGTACCGGTCTTGTAGTAAAAATCCCGTATAGCTTCGAGCATCACCAGGGTGACGGGCTGTGTGGCGGCCGGGCTTATTTTGCCGGTAGAGGTTTTAATGAAATCAGCTCCGGCGTACATAGCTATATCGCTGGCTTTACGCACATTGTCGAGGGTTTGAAGCTCTCCGGTTTCAAGAATCACTTTCAGGTGAGCGTCTCCGCAGGCTTCCTTTACGGCGGCAACTTCATCAAAAATATAGCCGTAATTTCCTTTCAGAAATTCACCGCGGGAAATTACCATATCTATTTCATCGGCTCCTTCTTCAACACAATAGCGGACTTCCTCTATTTTTGATTTCATGGTCGCCCAGCCGCTGGGGAAGGCCGTCGCTACGCTTGCTACGTTTACTCCCGAACCTTTCAGCGTTTCTTTGGCCAGACGGACGAAACTCGGGTACACGCAAACGGCCGCCACTTTGGGAATATCCTCGATTCTGTCGTGAGGGTGCATTGCTTTGTAGCAAAGCTGGCGAACCCTTCCGGGCGAATCGGCCCCTTCGAGTGTGGTCAAATCCACCATGCTCAGGGCAAGTTTAAGCGCGTAGAGCTTGGATTCTTTTTTGATGCTGCGTGTGTTAAACTTTGCTACCCGTTCCTCTACTCCAACCTGATCGATAGGGATGGTTTTTCTGAAGTCGGGGGTTTCACTTACCGATTGCTTCATGTATTGTCGAATATATGTCTTCTGTGGGTCGTATCATCAGGCAGCAAAAGTTAGCAGCCTGCTAATTTCAGGGGATTACGAATATAGGGATATTGCATCAAAATAGCATGAATTCCATTCGTGGTGAAGGGTGATGCCGGGGGGTCAGAGTTTGTCGCTTCCGCGGTCTGAGCGGGTGGCGGAAAAAAAAGTTAGCAATACGATCGAAAAAGGCATGCGGTCTTTTTCATCCCGGCTCCCGAAAAAATGTTGCCACAATATACTACCCGGTACGAAGCCGTGAACAGTGGCGGTTTTAAAGTAATCCTGTTGAAGTTCCCCCCGTTTTTCGAGCCAGTAAGGAAGTTTCCTGTAAAAATGGAAATAGGCCACGCAAACACTCAGCCAGCTTTTTACCTCACCCGAAAAAAGGAAACGCAAGCCTGCAAGACCGTCGAGGAACAGGCGGAGCAGCAGTATGGGAATCAGGCTTGCTTCGGGATAATTTTTGGTGACCGTAGCCAGACTGTTGCGGAAGTTGTAGTAGTATTTTCCGGGATCGCCCATGGCAAGGGTCCCGCCTCCCCAGTGGTGAACCACGGCTTCCGGACAATACCGGATTTCATAGCCCATCCGCTGCAGGCGCCAGCACAAATCAATCTCCTCCATGTGCATGTCAAAGGCTTCGTCGAAACCACCGGACCGGATGAAAAGGTCGTTACGTATGCACATAGCCGCACCCGATGCCCAGAATATGGGGTAGGGCAGGGCGTCGTATTGTCCGGTGTCTTTTTCGATGGAATCCAGAATGCGGCCCCGGCACCAGGGGTAGCCCAGCCGGTCGAGCATACCACCTGCGGCCCCGGCGTAATCGAAATATTCGGGCTTCCTGTCCGACAGGATTTTTGGCTGTACGGCCGCAAGTTTTGGAAAGGCTTCAAAAAGGGCGATCTGTGGATGCAGCCAGTTTTCACTTACACGCACGTCGTTGTTCAAAAAAACCAGAAAATCGCCGCAGGCCTGTTCTGCAGCGCGATTATTGCCACGGCAGAAGCCCAGGTTTTCATCAAATCTGATAATTTTAATTTGAGGAAAGTTTTTGCTTACCCATTCTGTCGATTCATCTTCGGAGGCATTATCTGCGAGTATCAGCTCCAGGTTTGGATACCTGGTTGCGGCAACTGAAGGAAGATATTTTTTTAGGTGATGCAGTCCGTTCCAGTTCAGAACTATGACGGATACTAAAGGGTATGAATTCAAGAAAGTTTGTTTTTTCAAGGTGGAAGACCGGGGGAAAATCGGTTTCGTGAAGCCTTCTCTACGTCCTTAATGGGTGTTTTATCAGAATTGATTAGGATCAGTTATCAACGTACCTGAAAATACCGATTCCCTGCGTGAATAGGAATTTGTGGATTGGTATCAATATCCGACATGTTCAAAGACTTTGATGTGCAGGCTGTTTGTCCGGGATTTGGTAAAAATAATCTCTTTAAACCTGAGTTCGATTCTAATCAGCACAAATTCGCCGGACATAGAGATGCTGCCCACGGACACAGAAATAATCAGGTTTCCCGGACAACACTGTTTTAGGATTCATTCCGAAGTTGTAAAAAAGATTGAATAGTAGTACTTTCAAAATATGAAAGCGCTTACATTTTTGCGTTGATTTCTCAAAAACTGCCTTCCGGTTTACCCGGCCACGCGTTTCCGGACCTCACTTTAAATTGCTTCCCGCTTATGGATCTGAAGCCGACCCGCCG
>PXDL01000194.1 GCA_003566395.1 Balneolia bacterium
AAATGAAAAGAGCGAAAAGTAATAAAGAAAAATAGTCCGGTAATTTTCGGATATACTATCTATCCGCTTCTTTGAGACCGCTTATTTAATGTTGATCTCATCTCTAAGAAACCAGGTCGCTAAACTAAGAATTTGGTCGAAACCATATTGACTTAGTTCAGTAAAAGGAGTTGTTTATCAAAGCCTTCCTTAATTCAACTTTCTATATATATGATGTCGATGAAATCACTGTATATCCCTTATCTGCTGCTCTCTGTATTTGTGTTTTCACTGTTTCTGGTATCCTGTGGCAGTTCTCAGAATAAGTTGAACACTTCCCAAAAACAGATGGTAGAACAGTATGTGTTTACCGACTGGCAGGGTAACGAGATAGCTGTTTCCGATTACGCAGGCTCTGTCGTGGTTATTGATATTTGGGAAACATGGTGTGGTCCCTGTCTGGCGGCTTTTCCAATTTTTCAAGAGGTGATTGATGAGCATCCCGACGACATCGTGGTAATTGCCGCAACCGGCGGGTGGCGTAACAACAGGGAAGATGCCCTCGGCTTCAAAGCACAAAACGATTATTCATTCATCTATGTGGACGGCAGCGAGCTTGCTCAGGAACTCGGCATAACAAATATCCCTTTTAAAATCATTATAGGCCGCGATGGCAAAATCAGCAAGGTTCAGACCGGCTTTTCAGACAGAAACTCTGAGTACAATAGTCTGGTATCTGAAATCCGAAGTTAAACGGGGGAATTCAGAATTTTGAATCATTGGTGTCCGGTAAAATGTAGCGAATTCATCGAATAGACTTACCGGGCTGTTAACCTTTTTGTACATCTAAATCGAACCCCATTAGGTTAGATGAATTCTTTCAACTCCCATGTGGAAACGGACTTCTTTTACCTTTTGTGCGGAAAAAAGGCAACCGGTTACAGAGGACAGTATCAGTATACAGTATCAGTGAAGATTGGAAGCTGTTTATAATGTAACAGTAGCTTTTTTGAATAATTATTTCTTTGGCAATCATTCAAAATTCACCATCCACCATTCAAAATTGGGAGCGGAGCGACCTGCACTAATTTACCTTCCGGCAAATAGGTAGTGCTTTCACCAGGGGTTCTTAATTGACTGATATCATCTATTAAACGCAGCAGATTTCACTTTTTATGAACTCTATGTAAAACTATTTAAAAACCTCCGTATATTTACGAATAAATGCTTTCAGTCAATTGAGGCTTGTCAGCTTTTATACTTTCTCATCTTTAATACTCCTCAACACTTGCTGGAAATCAGGCTTTCTGTATTTCAGCGAGGCTCCATCAAAAAAACTTCTTATGAAACAAAAGTTTACTCTCTTTATGAGCATGTGCATGCTCATACTTTTTGGTGTGTCCTGTTCCGATAAAAGCAACAGAGCTACAGACGTTAAGGTAGATGGCGACAGCTTTTTTCAGTACAACGGATCAACGTTTGAGCTCGGGACAGGTTTTCTGATCGATTATGGAACAGTCTCCGAAAATAGTTTTAATTTCGATTTAATTTTGCTCGGAGAGGGCATGCAGTTCGATTTTGATAACGATACCGGCTCAGGCACCGGCCCTATTCTGTATTTCGAACTTTTCTCCGAATCGGAATCAACCCTTGCTTCAGGCAGGTATACGTTCTCGGAAGTCTCGGAAAATTACGGTCAGGCCGGAACATTTTCTTGGGCATGGATGGCTCAAAATGTAGACCTGTCGGATGATGATCCGGATATCGAACCAAATTACTTTACCGGCGGCACCATGGATGTTGAGAGAAACGGATCTAATTTTGAGATTTCCTTCAGCGGAACAATGCAAAGTGAGAACCAAATTACAGGAACCTTTTCCGGCCGTCTTGAAATAATTGAAGATGATTTAGTCGATGGAAGTTATAACAGAAATTCAGCAATCCCGCTTAAAGTTTCGACTGCTTCTGAATAGTCATCCCCAAAACAGGGGATAAGTGTTTGACAACATTTAATATTAAGAGCATTTATCCATGGCTGAATTGCAAGGATATCAGTATCTCGGGCTAAAACCTTGCAAATAGACACCTCGGTTTTATAACAAGGAAAAGGCCCGGATCAAACCCGGCGGGACGTGTTTACTCCGTTGCAATCAAACTTTTTCAATCCCAGTCACGAACCTGTTCAACTCGCCGCTGTCATTGATTGGAAATCTGTTGAACAACACTTCCTCCCCTACTATTCCAATACCGGACAAGCAGCTAAACCGGTCCGGTTGATGGTCGGGCTGTTGATGTTGCAGGGGATCTGCAACTACAGCGATGAAAACCTGATAGAGGCCTGTAAGGTGAATCAGTACTATCAATTTTTTTGCGGTAAAGCCTGCTTTCAGTGGCACCCGCCCTACCATCCGACCGAAGCCAATCTCTACTACAAAACTGCACTTTTGCTCCGGGGTTGAACACGGCCCAAAACCCCGGTTTCATCAAAGCCTTCATATTGATGATTTAGTTTTTGAGGTTTGAAAAAACCGGACTCAGACCGAAACTATTCTGAAATAGCTGCACATTTACGAGCTTCGATATAAATCTGAATTCCCAAATATGTCATACTGCTCTGGCAGTCAACTCTTTACTGTTCAGGTGACTATTCCCTCTTTAAAATTTTACATTTCAATGTGTTTTTGTTGACATGATTTTGTCTTTTAAGCGCATATATTGGCGTCTTTTATAATTCTGGAACATCTCAAGTCATTTCAACAAACTACATATAATCATATTTGAAGCATGAAGTTAAATAATATACATATCGCTTTTTCACGGCTATCAGCTGCTGTGGTACTGTTCCTGATTTCCGGGATCTTTTATACAGTAACGGCCCAGGAGTATGAACCTGGTTTTTACGACAGCGGCATTGACGGCCCTGTACTAACCTCAATAGATATAGACGGTACTCTGTATATCGGCGGTGATTTCGCCTGGTACAACGGCGAGTCTTTCCTGAACAATACCGCCCGCTGGGAGGATGCATCCCAAAACTGGGTTCCGGTCGGAGCCGGACTTGACGGGATAGTAAATCATTTGATAGATTTTGAAGGCGAGCTTTACGCAGGCGGGCTTTTCTATTCAAGCGACGGTGCTCCGGTTTCCAATGTAGCAATGTGGAATGCGGACCTGCAAAGCTGGCAAACGGTGGCCGGAGGGTTAAATAACGAGGTGAAAAAACTTGCCGTTCACAACGGAGCACTTTATGCGGTAGGTCGGTTTACCCGCGATGGTGACAACAACGACGTGAGGGGAGCAGCCCGCCTAACCCCGGATACGGATAGCTGGGAGCAAATGGGTCAGACCAGTATAACCACACCGGATATTATTCACTCCTTATTAGATGAACTGTTCATCTTTCGCGGGGGCCTGGTATTGCGCTGGAATGAGGATGTGTCGGATTGGGAAGAGTATGGGTCTTTTTTTGGTAATAACGTCAAGATTCTGGCCGCTTATGAAGGCGAACTTTATGCAGGAGGTCGGTTTGGTACTACAGGGGATGAAACAGTACGGCGTGTCGCCCGTTTCGATACAACTATCGGGGACTGGGTGCCGGTTGGATGGGGCTTATCTTCCGAAAACTTCGCAAATCCGGTGGTTCGGGACTTAGCAAAGTACGAAGGAAACTTATATGCAGTCGGGCAGTTCAGTCTTAGTTCCAATACAACGCTTTCCAACATAGCCCGGCTTGATAAAGAAAACCAGACCTGGCATCCCGTTTCAGGTTCACCGACTTCAGGCAGTGTGTTTTCAGCAACGGTATCAAACGGATTGCTTGTTCTCGGTGGTGTACATCAGAACACGGAAATAGGCTATAAAAACATTGCAGCTTATGATGGCAATACAACTTTCAGCCTCGGCACCGACGATACCGGAGGAAAAGGACTGAATGCCCGCGTAGTGGCACTGATGGAACACGAAGGGCGCATTTTTGCCGGTGGTTCCTTTAACAGAGCAGGCGAAGAAGAAACCGATGCTTTCGCAGTATGGTACCCGCAAACGGGAAGCTGGACTACCTATCAGTCTGATTTGGGGGCTATTAATGCTTTCACAAAAACCGGGTCGGGTCAAATGTTTGCAGCTGTTTTGAAGAAGGAAGAAAGTACATTCACCCGAAATCAGGTGCGTATTTGGGACGAAGAGGAAGAAAACTGGAACACTACTTCGGGTGTGTTCAATAATACTGTCTTTACTCTCACCGCTCAGGGCGATGATCTAATAGCGGGAGGTTTTTTCACAACGCGCGTAAACCTGACCGTCAATTATATAGCCAGACGTACGCCGGACGGTGAATGGGCGCCAATGGACGAAGGATTCAATAACTTCGTGTTTGCAACTACCCTTCATAACGGAGACCTCTATGCAGCAGGAAGGTTTACCCATACTCACAATGGTGAAACCGAGCTGAACCATGTGGCCCGGTGGAACGAAGCAGCCCAATCCTGGGAACCGGTAGGTGCCGGTTTTTCTAATGATGTGTTTGCACTTCATTCATTTGGAGGCGACCTTTATG
This sequence comes from Balneolia bacterium, assembly GCA_003566395.1. Classification (GTDB taxonomy): domain Bacteria; phylum Bacteroidota; class Rhodothermia; order Balneolales; family Cyclonatronaceae; genus Cyclonatronum. The sequence continues at coordinate 4,535 of PXDL01000194.1, forward strand.
CAGCCGGTCAATTCGTGCAAAGCGGTGGAGAATGGGTATTGCGGGTGGCCCGTTTTAATGATGACACGCAAATCTGGGAACAAGTTGGCGAGGGACTCAATACAAATTCGTTTAACGATGTTCCGCGCGTTTTGTCAACGTTTAACGGCGAGTTGTATGTGGGGGGCGAAATAAGCGGTAGCGGAAGCACACCTCTCAGCGGTCTTGCACGTTATGATGCCGCCTCGGATAGCTGGCAGCCGGTTGGCGGTGGAACCGATGCCGAAGTGGCTGCATTTGCAGCTTCCGGAAACCAGCTGTACATCGGCGGTGCTTTTCGTACGGCAGGAAACCTCGCCGCCTCCCGTTTCACATACATTGAGGGCGGCCCTGTAAGCACGGAGCCGGAAACCGAAATATCGGCAAGCATCAAACTTGCACAGAACTATCCGAATCCGTTTAATCCCACAACGCTTATAGAGTTTGAACTCAAAGAACCGGTTAATGTGCGTCTTGATGTGTTCAACATGACAGGTCAGCGTATTGCAACTCTGACGAACGGACCGTTGGGAACCGGCAGCCACAGCGTGAGTTTTGACGGTACGGGCCTTTCAAGCGGAATATATTTCTATCGTATTGAAGCAGGCGGGTTCATGCAGACACGCAAAATGATGCTCATAAAGTAGCCGTGACCAGGAGTCCCGATCACAGAGTAGATAAGCGCAAGCGCTCCCTTAACGGATAAGCCGTCGTACTCTGTGACAATAAAAACTTGCTAAAACAAAAAAGCCGTCTTTGGAGACGGCTTTTTTGTTTTCATTGCTTGTGATCAGGGAAGTTGATACTGGTAATCCAGCCGGATATTTGGAGGAGGCTGGCGAAGTTGCTGCTGACTTACGCAGTCGCCTGCGCACAACTGCACGCTCGGCAGGTTAAGTATTCCGGAATTGGAGACGCGGGGTATGGTTGCATCAAAGGCAGCTTCAATTACGTCCAGAAAGTCGTTTGCGAGGAGCGCATATCCGCGGGCGTTAGGGTGAACGCCGTCGGTTGAGAATACTCCGGAAGGAGCAAAATCAGGACTTAACCTTTGCGGACCGATCTGGATACCGAGCTGGCTTCCGTCGAGGCCGAAAATACGGGAATACCTTGATGACTGGCTGTCAGGGCTATACAAAGCAATGCGCGTTTCGCCGGAAGCGTCATTGACGTTTTCAACAGCCGTGGTCATTATCGTATTGAACGTCTGCCGTGCGGTTTCAACCTGAATCATATTCTCATGGGTGAGATGAAACTGGGGCGGAAGAGGCAGGACTACTCCGATTTGCGACTGCGGATTATTCGGATCGGCAAGTGTACCAAGGACGGTAGCCGAACTGAGCAGAAGTAATTCCGGACCGAGTTGGTCACTCACTTTCATTTGTCGTGCCTGTATGTAC
>PXDL01000365.1 GCA_003566395.1 Balneolia bacterium
AACATTACACATCAGTACCTGAAAGAACGAGCTGGCGATAGGATTTGAACCTACGACCGGCGGTTTACAAAACCGCTGCTCTACCCCTGAGCTACGCCAGCTTTTTTGCGAAGACTCCAAAGTTAGACAAAGATACTTCTATTGTCAAACTTTTTTTTGCCCTTCTACGCTCCGCTGACGTCGCTTTTCTATGAAATACCGGCCCAGCCTGTAGAGTACATAAAGAGCAATCGCGCTGCCGATTATGTATCCATACATATTAAGGTAATCCCTGATCATCTGCCAGTTATCGCCGATGAACCAGCCGGAACCTATCAATAGTATATTCCACATCAGCGCGCCCAGGGTGGCATACATTACCGTTTTACGTAAATGCAGTTTTGTAACGCCCGCCATAATGCTGATAATCGAGCGGGCACCGGCTAAAAAACGGTTCGCGACAACCACACCCTGACCCCAGCGGTACATCCACCGTTCAGCTTTGTCCAGATACTCGCGATCAAAAAAACGGAGAAACCACAAGCGCTCCTGTTTGGTCCGTATGCCGTCTCCAACGATATATCCGAAATAGTACATGGTCATAAATCCCATGACCGAGCCGATTGTTGTAGCTAACAAAACAAACGAAAAGCCTATAATATTCTCGGCAATCAGGTAGCCTCCGAATACTACCAGAATATCGCCCGGTATAGGTGGAATCACATTTTCCAGATAGGCCACCAGAAGCAGGATTCCATAGATTCCGGCCACGGGCTGTATCCGGATCCAGTCAACCAAATCTAATGCAAATGCCTCCATGAATGCGAACGTATCAGAGGTTATCTATCTTTTTTGAACAGCAGGGCTGCACAGCTTGCGCTTATTCCTTCTTCGCGCCCGACAAACCCGATTTTTTCGGATGTTGTTGCTTTAACCGAAACCTGAGCAGAATCAATCCCGAGATCACCGGCAATTACCGAACGCATTTCATCTATAAAAGATCGTAACCTGGGGCGCTCGGCTACAACCGTGGCATCAATATTTCCGGTCGAATAGCCTTTTTCATCGATAATTGCGGCCGCTTTTCTTAGCAGAAGCCGGCTGTCGATATCTTTAAATGCAGCATCGGTATCCGGAAAATGGCTTCCGATATCGCCGAGAGCAAGTGCCCCTAAAAGCGCATCAATGACAGCATGAATAAGTACATCGGCATCGGAATGGCCGTCCAACCCTTTTTCGAAGGGTATGGTTACGCCTCCTAATATCAACGCGCGCCCATCGGCAAGGCGATGAGTGTCGTATCCGTATCCGATTCGTACAGATTGTTGAAGTTCGGTCATTTTATAATGTACGTAATCAAGGTCCTGCTTTCGTGTAATTTTTATGTTACCACGGCTGCCTTCCACAGCCTTAACCCGGTGTCCGGTTCGCTCAACCAGTGAAGCATCGTCAGTACCGAAAAACTGATCATCCAAAGCCTTCTTATAAGCATTGCGAATCAGCTCCGTGCTGAAAACCTGAGGAGTTTGAGCCTGCCAGATGCGGGAGCGGTCGGCCGTACCTTGAACAATCATATCGGCAGAAAGTTGCTTAAGGGTATAATCGGAAGGCGTTACCAGCATGGCAGCACCAAAAGTGAGGGCTGCGTCAAAAACGTCCTGAATTTCCTCAGGGCTTACCATCGGCCTGACGGCATCATGGACCGCTACGTAGGTGCAATCTTCGATTTGGGAGAGCGCCAGATTGATGGAATACAGCCGCTCCTCTCCACCTGCTATAACTCTGACGTCTTTATCCGGATACTTTGAGGCAATCTCACGGGCATCATTTAGCTTCCGGGCGGGAACGGGTATAATAATCCTCCCGACCTGCTCAAAAGGATAAAAACAATCGATGGTGTGTTCAAGAATGGTTTTGCCCGCTACAGGGATGAACGCTTTGGGCTCGGAATAACCAAGCCGGGTGCCTTCACCACCTGCAGGCAAAATAACGGAAATGTATCCGGGCTTCACATCTATATAACTATCATTGCATCACCAAATGAAAAGAAGCGGTAGTCGTGTTTTTTGGCTTCTTCATAGGCATGCATTAAAAAATCGAACTCGCAGAAGGCGGCCGCGAGCATCAGCAGTGTAGATTCCGGCCGGTGGAAATTGGTAATCAGGGCTTCGGTCAGCTTGAAATCGTAAGAGGGATAAATAAACTTGTCGGTCCATCCGATTGCAGGTTTCAACAGTCCGCTTGCGGTAATACTGCTCTCAATCGCGCGCACGGCCGTTGTACCGCCGGCTACCACTTTGTTGGTTTTGCTAACACGGACCTGATTTATCAATTCCGCACTTTCCTCGGGTATATAAAAATACTCGGAGTCCATGCGGTGCTTGGTGAGGTCTTCAACTTCTACCGAGCGGAAAGTGCCCCACCCGATATGCAGGGTTACCGGTGCGAGAAGTACGCCTTTTTCGGTCAGTTTCTGGACAAGCTCAGGCGTAAAGTGCATGGTGGCCGTAGGTGCCGCCACCGCACCCCGCTCTTTGGCGAATATAGACTGATAGCGCTGCTTGTCCTCGGGAACCGGCTCACGATTGATGTAAGGCGGCATCGGCATTTCACCTACTACATCCAACTTTTCGTACAGTTCATCATTTGATCCTTCAAATAGAAAACGGATCGTACGGCCCCGTGATGTGGTATTATCAACTACTTCAGCGACCAGATCTTCGCCGAAATACAGTTTATTGCCTATCCTTATTTTACGGGCGGGTTCTACCAGCACATCCCAAAGCATGTTCTCCGGCTGAAGCTCACGCAGGAGAAACACTTCAATATCAGCATCCGTTTTTTCTTTTCGCCCTTTCAGCCGCGCGGGAAACACCTTGGTATTATTATAGACCAGACAATCCCCTTTTTTGAAATATTTGTGGATATCGGAGAAGGTTTCGTGCGTAATGGTCTTTTTTTCACGGTTGAGAACCATTAATTTAGCAGAGTCTCTCGGTTCAACACCAAACTCGGGGACGTTAATATTTTCTAATTCGTATTTAAAATCGGTCAGCTTCATTTTACAGCTTGATTAGGCAGTTGTGGATTACTTTTGCATTAACTTCGTAATATAGGGCAAGAATACCCGGTTAACAATACGGGTACATGTTTATAACAATTTTCTACACCTTACCCCCTCCGGATTGATTCTAAGCCCCATTGCTTCTCTTCTTTCATGTGAATGTAAACGACAAGCTGAATCCGGATTAGTACCAGGAAGTACGCAGTTGAACTTGTTTGAACGATTCAATTCGCACTCACATTGCTACAAACTGAAATGCATGTTTTGAACAAGCCGGATCACCTTTCGTTATTGCATCTCTGATTTACTTTCAGACCTAACTCAATGCCCCGTAACATTGGTTAAATCCTGATTTCTTCTAAATATTGAGCCGATGTCAGCACTATTTTTTGCAAAGCCCAAAAGTGGTAAAATTCTTTTTTTTTCGTTACGTTATAGTCACTACCGATTTCCCACATGGTGATAACGGAAATGCTAAATTTTTGAACTTATGATGCGTGTTTTAAGTCTATTTTTGTTGATTGGAATTTTTGCCGTACCTCAAATTTCCGAGGCGCAGTTCCGTGATACCGATTATGAACCAACGGATTACTCCGGCGTGGTATCTACCGATAATTCCGGTACTCACGACCTTGGCTGGTTCGATTTCCGTATGGATCACAGCTATGAAATGACCGTCGGTTCTTTTGGTGGAAATACCTACAATCAGAATTTCTACACCAACACCATGCATTTTCTGTTCAACGAGAACCTGACCGGCCGTGTCGACCTCTCGGTTGCACATTCCCCTTTCGGCAACAGCCTTTTTGGTGAAGACCAGGGCCCTCAGTTTTTTATCCGGAATGCCGAATTGAACTATAACATCACCGATAATACGCAACTTCGTTTTCAGTTCCGCCAGATTCCGGGCGGCATGTATAACCCGTACGGATACGGCCACGGCTACTACAATCCTTACCGCAGCAGATTTTCAGGCCATCAAGGCGGCTTTAATGATTGGTGATTTTTCCTCCTCCCGCCTATGAGAAAATGGCTCTCGTCTCCCGTATTCCTCAATGCGAGTATCGGAATTTTAAGTGTCATCCTTTTCGTGCTTGTTGCAGCACTTATTTCAAGAGTAGTTTATCCCCGGGTTCTTCCAGAACGAACTGATTACGAAACGCATCTCATCAGTAACGTTATTCAGATTGAAGTCCTCAACGGATACGGTGAAGCAGGCATAGCCACCCGATACACCAATAAACTTCGTAACCTCGGTTTTGATGTGGTCCATTCCGGTAATTTTGAAAGCTACGACCTGGAGCACACCGTTGTTATTGCCCGTAGCAACAACAAGGAAAACGCCCGGCGGGTGGCTCAGGCACTGGGAATCGATCCCCGCAATATTCTCACAGAAACATCTCCCTATTATTATCTTGACGCAACCGTTGTGCTTGGTGCCGATCACCATCTGCTCAAGCTATGAATCCTGAAAATGGATCTGCCGATTCTTTTTTTAACCAAACCCTACGCATATTATCACTTTGACAGACACTAAGCCAGATACCGGTTCTTTTAATTCTGAAGATTCCGAAGCCCTCGCAAATCTTATAAGCTCAACGCTAAATAACCGAAAAGCAGAGCGTATTGTGGTGATGGATCTTCGTGAAATTACCACCCTTGCCGACTTTTTTGTGGTGTGCAGCGGACTTTCCGATGTTCACGTTAAAAGCCTTTCTAACGAGGTTTCCATTAAAGTAAAGGAGCAGTTCAATGAAAAGCCCTGGAACAAAGAGGGCCTTGAAGGCAGACGCTGGGTGGTGCTTGATTACGTGAATGTAGTTGTCCATATTTTCAATAATGAAGCGCGCGGGCATTATGCCCTTGAAAAGATGTGGAGCGACGCAAAAGTAAGAGAAATCACTGATTAATGTGTTCCGGTCATTATGGCTGCCAAACCTCGTGTACTGCTTACCGAGCCTGTTTTTACTGAAGTCCGGGAGTTGCTCGAAGCTCATACCGACCTGACGATCGGCTCACGCGGCGTTTATAATTCAGAGCAGACTCTTGCAGACGCAATCAGCAGATATGACGGCCTTCTTTGTATGCTCTCCAACCCGCTAACAGGTCATGTTGCAGAGCGTGCCCGGAATCTGAAAGTAGCCGCCAACTATGCAGTCGGCGTGAATAACATTGATCTCGATGCGTGCAGGGAGCACAATATTCGCGTTGCCAACACACCCGGAGTTCTCACAGATGCCACGGCCGACGGTACCCTCGCACTTATGCTTGCTGCTGTACGACGCATTCCGGAAGCACAGGATTATCTTAGAGAAGAAAAGTTTGACGGATGGCACCCGACCGGTTTTTTAGGGCTGGAATTGCGGGAAAAAACGCTCGGGATTATCGGGATGGGACGTATCGGTCAGGCAGTGGCTACACGTTGTAAAGCGTTCGGCATGGATGTCATCTATCACAACCGGAACCGGCTTTCAACGGAACTCGAAGATTCACTGGGTGCAAGCTATATACCCGATCCTTTGGAACTGGCCGCTCGTTCAGACATCGTAAGCCTTCATTGTCCGCTAACTCAGGAAACACATCACCTGATAAATAAGCCGTTTCTTGAGAAAATGGGGGCGGACTCCTGGTTGATTAACGCCTCACGCGGGCCGGTGGTTGATGAAGCCGCTCTAGGCGAAGCCCTTCACAACGGGACCATTGCCGGAGCGGGAATCGATGTATTTGAAAAAGAACCGGAAATCCATCCGCTCTTACTGAACGCCCCGAATACCGTACTTGTGCCTCACATCACCAGCGCCACCAGGCGAACCCGTCTCAAAATGGGCATGCTCGCAGCAGGCGCAATTCTCCGGGTTTTATGTGATATGGATCATGAAT
>PXDL01000306.1 GCA_003566395.1 Balneolia bacterium
ATTTAGATACCCGCCCACCGACTCCATAGTCTGTGCTATATCGAACGGGCTGCGCTTTTCGGTGCCCTTAAAGAGCATATGCTCAAGGAAATGCGTGATTCCGGCCTGACGGTCGGTTTCATCCCGGCTGCCGGTTTTCACCCAGACCCCTACTGAAAGACTGCGTACCGATTCTATGGTTTCCGTTACGACCCGCATACCGCCCGGAAGCGTGCTTTTACGGATTTTTTCTGCGTAAACTTCTGTCATAATGATTTATAAATTCTTGGCAGGCGAACGTGCATTAACCGGATTCGCCGGTAATGTAAAGATAAAAAGCGCCGACTGAGTATTATTCAGCGGCGCTTTTCATGTAAAGCTGATGTTTTAAGCCTGAGCCGCTTACTCTTTGTCGAGCAGTGCTCTTCTGGAAAGTCTTAGCTTGCCTCCGCTTTCAACTTTGATAAGCTTCACTTTAATCTTATCGCCTTCGCGAAGCACATCCTCAACATTGTTGATGCGCTCATGGGCAATTTCAGAAATGTGAAGCAGGCCGTCTTTGCCCGGCATGATTTCTACAAAGGCGCCGTATTCCTTAACGGAGCGTACGGTTCCTTCATATATCTCGCCTTCTTCCGGCTTCCCGGCAATTGCCTTGATACGGGCAAGAGCTGCTTCCGCTTTATCGGCGTCGTCAGCTGCGATGGTTACGTGGCCTTTGTTATCGATTTCCTCGATGAGAATTTCCGTGCCGGTTTCTTTCTGAATCGCCTGAATCACTTTACCGCCCGGGCCGATAATCGCACCGATCATATCGGAATCCACTATGTACTTGGTGAAGCTCGGCGCGTACTTGGAAATAGCCTGACGCGGGGCAGAAATCGTCTCCGCCATTTTTTGAAGGATATGCATCCGGCCTTCTTTAGCCTGATCCATAGCCTTTTTCATAAGGGAAGAATCCAACCCTTTGATTTTGATATCCATTTGGCAGGCGGTTATCCCTTCGGCAGTTCCGGTTACTTTAAAGTCCATATCGCCGAAATGATCTTCCGAACCCGTAATGTCGGACATGATCATATACTTGCCGTCATCGCCCATACAAAGACCCATAGCAATACCTGCTACCGGCTTGGTAATCGGTACGCCGGCATCCATCAGCGCCATAGAACCACCGCAAACGGAGGCCATGGAAGACGAACCGTTTGATTCAAGCACATCCGATACTACGCGGATAGTGTATCCGAAATCATCGGGATTCGGGAGCAAGGGTTTGATGGCACGCTCGGCAAGATTACCGTGGCCAATTTCCCTTCTGCTCACACCACGCATCATACGGGCTTCGCCTACGCAGTACGGAGGAAAGTTGTAGTCGAGCATAAACCGCTTGGACTCAGTATCGAAAAGAGTATCCACGGACTGCTCATCGCGTTTGGTGCCCAGCGTTACGGAAACGAGCGTTTGGGTTTCACCACGAGTGAAAATAGCCGAACCGTGTGTTCTCGGCAGATAGCCGGCTTCGCTCCAAATCGGGCGAATTTCATCTGATTTACGGCCGTCCATTCGAATCTGCTCGGTGAGCATCATTTCCCGGACCGATTCATCACGCAATGCGTGGGCGAAATCACTGATCTGGGAATCAAGGTCTTCCTCGTCCGGATATTTTTCGCTCAGTTTTTCCTTAACAGCACCCACAATCTCTTTGTAGGCTTCATAATTACCTTGTTTATCGAGGTGCTTTTTGAAAACCTCTTTAAACTGATCGCCCACAAGTTCTTTTACCTCTGCCCTGAGCGTCTCGTTCACTTCCGGCTTGGTATATTCTCTTTTCTCTTTACCGAATTCACTGCGAAGCTCTTCCTGGAACGTGCACAGTTTTTTAATGGATTCGTGGGCAAGGTTGATGGCCTCGAGCATATCATCCTCGGAGACTTCTTTCATTTCGCCTTCAACCATCACAATGCTTTCAAGCTTACCGCCTACGGTAAGATTCAGATCGGATTCAATGAGCTCATCCACGGTGGGGTTGATTACAAACTCACCGTTAATACGGCCGACCCGCACCTGGGCCATAGGGCCGTCGAACGGGGCTTCAGAAAGATGGAGGGCGGCAGAAGCCGCTACCGCGCCGAGTACATCGGCATCGTTTTTTCCATCGGAGGAAATAACGTTACAAATAACCTGAGTCTCGTTCATAAACCAATCCGGAAACAGCGGGCGAATGGTACGGTCTATGAGACGAGCTGATAAAATTTCTTTTTCGGAAGGGCGTCCTTCACGTTTGATAAAACCGCCCGGGAATTTGCCCCCTGCGGCATACGTTTCCCGGAATTCAACGCTGAGAGGGAAAAAAGGCTGTCCCGGCTTTGCTTCTGCATTGGCAACCGCTGTAGCGAGTACCATTGTATCTCCGAGTCGTGCTACAACCGATCCATGCGCGTGTTTTGCAAGCCGGCCTGTTTCTATAGAAATGGATTTTCCTGGTGTAAATTCTACTGTTCTGAAGTCTGCTTTCATTTTTCTTTTTCTCTGCTTTGTCTGCTGGGCTGTGGATGGAAGAGAATACTTTTTCTCATTTCTACAGTCCGTTTATTTATAGTACATAAAAAAAGGCACGGGAATGCCGTGCCTTTTTAAATCGGAATTACTTACGAATTCCAAGTTCTTTAATGAGAACCCGGTAGGCTTCAATATCTTTTTTCATGTAGTAGTTGAGCAAGCGGCGACGCTTACCTACCAGTTTGAGAAGCCCGAGGCGCGTTGAATGATCTTTTTTATGACTTTTGAGGTGATCAGTCAAACGGTTGATGCGCTCGGTAAAAAGTGCAATCTGTGCCGGGGTTGAACCGGTGTCTTCACCGGATTCGCCAAATTTTTCAAAAATGGACTTTTTTTCTTCTGAAGAAATATTCATTAAATGAATTCCTTTCCGCTTTAGATTAATACTATGCTAAAGTAGAAACTTTAACTTTACAAGTCAGTTAAGTTAAAGCTTTTAGTGCTTTGATGCAATCTGATTTATCTCGTGCAAGCTGATTTTTGAGCGCTTCAAGTCCGTCAAATTTCTGTTCATCCCGGATGCGTTTATAGAATTTTATATACAGCTCTCGCCCGTAAATTTCCTCATCAATACCGAACATATTTACCTCAATACGCAACTCCTTCTCCTCTGTAATAGTCGGGCGCACTCCTATATTAAGCATGCCGTCATATACCTTTTCAGCCAATCGCGCTTTAACCGCATACACTCCTATTTTGGGGATGACTTTCCGGTGATTGCTTATACGAATATTTGCCGTTGGGTATCCTATCTTTCGTCCGTTTTTATCGCCGTGAACCACCGTTCCTGAAAGCGGATACGGACGGCCGAGCAGTGCGGCGGCAAGCTCGGCATCCCCCTCGTTAATTAATGCACGGCGTATTCGGGATGAACTTACCGTATGATGCTCAACTTCATGTGCTTCAACAAGATGAACATCATAACCAAGAATTTTTGAAAGGTCGTTTACCGTCTTTATCGTTCCTTCACGGTTGCGTCCGAATTGATGATCATAGCCGATTATAAACTTTTCGACTCCGATTTTCTGATAGATGATTTTCTGGATAAAATCTTCGGAGCTGAGCAGGGAAAAATCACGATCGAACGGAATCACCACCATAGCATCCACGCCAAGCTCGTGCAAAATTTCGGCCCGTTCTTCGATGGTGGTAAGCAAGCCAACCGTATTTTTTGAGCCGTGAAGTACTTCCCTCGGATGCGGATTAAACGTCACCAGTACGCTTCGTCCGTTTATTTCCCGTGCTTTCTCCACCAGCTTCTGAATCAGCGTACGATGGCCGAGATGGACCCCGTCGAATGTGCCGACGGTTACGGCAGAAGCAGGATGATGGGCTACGTCGTCAAGATAGGTTAATGTCGTCATCGGCATTAAAATAGGCTAAAAGTTCATGCATATTCATGGCCTGATCTGCCCGGTACTGCCCGCTACGGGTACGCCTAAGGCTGTACAGACATCCACAGGAATCAAGATAACGACCGAGATCGTTCGCTATTGACCGGATGTAGGTTCCTTTACTGCACACAATCCGGACAACCGCCTTGCCGGTAGCAGCATCAAAGGAGCATAATTCAGTTTCATAAATGGTAATCGTGCGCCGTTTACGCTTTACTTCTTCGCCCCTTCTGGCTATGTGATACAAGCGCTCACCTTTTACCTTTAAAGCTGAATACATGGGCGGCATCTGCTCCGTTTCACCCTGAAAGTGTGTGTTAAGTGCTTCCCGGATGTGCTGCTCGGTTATATGCTGAAAAGGCTTGGTTTCATTTGCCGGGGTTTCCATATCGTAGCTGGGGGTAGCCGTTCCGAACTGAATCCCGGCCACATATTCCTTATCGGAGTCTTGAAGCTCGGCTATTGATTTTGTAGCACGACCGCAGCAAAGAACCAAAAGTCCCGTTGCCATCGGATCAAGGGTGCCGGCATGTCCTACCTTCTTTATTCCTGAAATCTTACGGAGCAGGCCGACCACCCGGAAGCTTGTCCAGCCGGAAGGTTTATCCAAAAGAAACAAGGCACCTTCGGAAAGATTGAATCCGTCTGGTGAAACAGTCGTTTCACGGTCGATTAGCGGGAAACTGCCCGCTTCAGGCGGTTTTTTCTTTGGTTGATTCAATCTCCGGATTCGCCGGATTGAGGTGATTCTTTTTTGCGGGCTTCCCGGAAGAGATTTTCCATACGGCTGGCGTATTCGGCAGAATCATCTCTGAAAAACTGAAGCTCGGGAATTTTACGCACCTGGTGGCGGATCAAGGCGGCCAGTTCAGTTCGTATTTCGGTCGCTTTTTCCTCAATCATTTCATACACAGCCTCATCTGCCCCGCTGGGGTCAATCACGCTAAGATTTACACGCGCAATGGAAAGGTCCGGGGTCATCGTCACCCCGGTGATCGTAATCATATTGTTATTCTGATACTTGTGCAGAATACGGGCTAAATCGTTTTTGATGACGGATGCGACCCGTTCTGTTCGGATACTCATAATGAATTCAACCTTTAATTATTTGGGTGCTTCAAGAGTACGCTTGGTTTCAACAATTTCGTAGCCCTCGATTACATCACCGACTTTAATATCGTTGAAGTTTTTGATTCCGATACCACACTCATAACCGGCCGATACCTCACGGGCATCATCCTTAAACCGTTTAAGTGAGCTTATTTCACCGGTGAAAATCACAATACCATCGCGAATCAGGCGGACTTTCGTATTTCGGGTAATTTTTCCTTCCGTGATATAACAACCTGCGATGGTTCCGATTCCGGGCACTTTAAAGGTGTCGCGTACATCGATGGAAGCAACCACTTTCTCACTGATTTCCGGAGAAAGCATTCCTTCGAGGGCGTCATGGACAAGATCAACGGCTTCGTAGATAATGCTGAACAGCCTGACATCAATTTCTTCTTTTTCGGCAAGCTTGCGGGCGTTAGCCGTCGGGCGTACCTGAAAGCCGATTATAATGGCGTTGGATGCTGTAGCCAGAAGCACATCGGATTCGCTGATGGCACCGACTCCGGTGTGGATGATATTCACCTTCACCTCTTCGGTACTCAGTTTCTGAAGCGATCCGGACAGGGCTTCGATAGAACCGTCCACGTCACCCTTAATAATAATGTTCAGCTCTGACACATCACCTGCCGACATACGGCGGGAGAATTCATCCAGGCTCATGTGCTTCACTTTACGCAAATCCTGTTCACGTTTGATTTGCTGACGCTTAAGGGCGATATCCTTGGCCGTTTTGTCATCCTTGGTAACATTGAACTTATCACCTGCCTGCGGCTGTCCGTCAAAGCCCGTCATCTGAACCGGGGTTGAAGGCCCGGCGGTTGTAATTCGCTTACCAAGTTCGTTTTCCATCGCACGAACACGGCCGTAATGATTTCCTGCTACGAAAGTATCACCTACTGAGAGGCTTCCTCTTTGTACCAGAATGTTGGCGACAACACCTTTGCCACGGTCGAGTTTGGTTTCAAGTACAATTCCGGCGGCGTGTCGATCCGGATTTGCTTTAAGTTCGAGTAATTCGGCTTCGATCAGAACTTTTTCAAGGAGTTCATCGATACCCGAACCGGTTATGGCTGAAACACGGCCACACTGAATACTTCCGCCCCAGTCTTCAACAAGCACATTGTGCTCGGAAAGCTGCTGCATGATTTTGTCGGGGCTGGCGCCGTCTTTGTCGATTTTATTAATCGCCACGACGATAGAAACGCCGGCAGCCTGGGCGTGATTGATAGCCTCGATGGTTTGCGGCATCACCGAGTCGTCGGCTGCTACAACCAGAATTACGATGTCGGTAACCTGTGCACCACGCGCACGCATAGCGGTAAAGGCTTCGTGACCCGGTGTATCCAGAAAGGTAATGCGTTTGTCGTCTTTCAACTCAACGGCATAGGCCCCGATATGCTGGGTGATACCCCCTGCTTCACCTTCGGCAACTTTGGTTTTCTTGATATAATCCAGAAGCGAGGTTTTACCGTGATCCACGTGACCCATTACGGTAACGACAGGAGCGCGCGGCTTCAGATCGGCTTCATCGTCTTCTTCTTCCTCAAAAATTTCTTCGGCCACCGTATCGACATCGACAAACTCGATCTCTTTTTCATACTCTTCGGCAATAAGCTCAATGGTGCCGGCTTCAAGGCGCTGGTTGATGGATACCATCAAACCCAGATTCATGCAGCTTGTAATAATCTTGGTGGGAGGCACATCAAAAAGCTCGGCAAGATCACTAACGGTGAGAAACTCGGTGACTTCAATAATCGAGCCCTGTTCTTCCTGAAGCTGTGCTTCAAGTTCACGTTTTTCGGCCATTTCATCGCGCTTCTGACGGCGACGCTTCTGACGCTGCTTGCCTTTTCCACCCTGTTGCATGGAAGACATGGTCTCTTTGACCTTTTTATCAATTTCTTTTTCAGAAACCTCGATTTTGCCGGGACGCTTCTTGATCCGTTTTTTCCGCGTTTTAGCCGATTTGGAATCGTCGGTATCTTCTCCACTCTTGCGTGGTTTGGCTTTCTTGGCCGGTTTTTCTTCCGCGGCAGGCTCCGCGTCTTTCGTTTTTGTGCGCTTGCGTTTTTTGCGGCGTTTTCCACCGGAATCTTCGTCGCTATCGTACGTGCCGGATTTAACATCAACGGTGCCCAGTATTTTTGTGCCGCGGAGTTTGTTTTTTGAGCGGGCCGTGATGGTTTCGGGTTCAAGTTCTTCTTCCGGTTCCGGCTCCACCTTCGTCTCTTCTTTCGGCTCTGGTGCCGGTTCAGCTTTTTTAGCTGCCGGCTTTTCTTCTGATTTTTTAGGCGGCTCCGGTTTTTTCTCTTCTGCGGCAGGTTTTTCTGCTTCAGCTTCGGGTTCAGGCTCAGGCTCAGGCGTTGCCTTAACTTCAGGCTTCGGTTCCGGTTTTGCTTTTGTCTCCGGTTCCAACTCCGGTTCAGGCTTGGCCTGCTTCTTCGTTTCCGGTTCAACCGCTTTTTCAGGGGCCGGTGCTTTCTTCGGCTTTTCCGGTTTCTCTTCGGGGGTCAGGCTTTCCTCGGGTGAGGCCGGAGCAAGGTCTTCCGGCTCAAGCAGATCGTCTATAGAAACCGATTTAGAGCCCGAAGTACGAAGCTGCTCACGCTTTTCACGATAAGACTCACGGACTTGATCATGCTCTTCGTACTTGGCCTTATCTTCACCATAGGCGTCTTCGAGCACGGCATACATTTCAGGAGAAATCTTCGTATTCGGCTTATTATCTACCTGAAATTCATGCTCCTTCAGCGTATCGACGATGGACTGTGTCGCCACGTTGAATTCTTTGGCTACTTTAAATAATCGTTTTGGCTTGGCACCCTGCGACATATATATCTGTTCTTCCTGCCTGTTAAAGCGTTAGTTTAATTCATCTTCTTCGAACTCTTCTCTGATGGTTCTCAGAATCATTTCTGCTGTTTCTTCATCAATACGGCTATTGGTACGGCGAATAATTTCACCTTTACTCAGATTGAGTACGGAACGAGCCGTATCGCAACCTATCTCATACAAGATATCAATGATCTGCTCGCCGAATTCTTCAGCAAATTCAGAAATCTCGATATCATCCTCATAGTCGGGTTCACGGTACACATCAATCTCGCATTCTGTAAGCATGGAAGCGAGACGAATATTTACGCCACCTTTACCGATTGCCTTGGAAACCTGCTCGGCGGGAACATAGACCCTGGCATTTTTTCCGGTTGAATCAAGATCAACAGATAGGACACGTGCAGGTTGAAGCGCACGTTTGATAAACTCGATCTTATCTTCGGTATGGTTAATCACATCGATGTTCTCGTTGCACAATTCGCGCACAATTGAGTGAATCCGGATTCCCTTCATGCCCACGCAGGCACCTACGGCATCCACGCGCTCGTCGTTGGAAACTACGGCAACTTTGGAACGGTCGCCCGGCTCCCGAACCACTTTTATGATATCGATGATTCCGTCGTAAACTTCCGGAATTTCATTTTCAAATAACCGCTCCAGAAAAACCGGCGAGGTACGTGATACAACAATGGATAAATTGCCGTTATCGCGGCGCACTTCCTCAATTACACAGCGAATGGTGTCACCCTTGCGAAACCGGTCTTTATAAATTTGGTGCTTGGGCGGCATGATAAGTTCAGTGCCGTTATGATTAATAAGAATATCGCGTGAGCGCACCTGATAGACATCACCGAGCACAATTTCACCGACGCGCTCCGAATATTCTTCAAACACATTGTCTTTCTCGATCTCGCGTATGCGCTGGGCCAGAGTCTGGCGGGCCATCATAACCGAGCGGCGACCGAAGTCTTCAATAAAAATTTCCTGAGCAAATTCGTCGAATAGCTCCAAATCGGAATCCTGTTTGCGGGCTTCGGTTATTCCGATTTCGGTAACCTCGTTCGAAAGCTCGTCATCAGGAACCACCTCACGGATATGCAT
Organism: Balneolia bacterium; assembly: GCA_003566395.1. Lineage (GTDB taxonomy): Bacteria > Bacteroidota > Rhodothermia > Balneolales > Cyclonatronaceae > Cyclonatronum. Next base: position 8,979 of record PXDL01000306.1, read on the forward strand.
CATCTGTATGTCTCCCCTGTCGGGGTTCAAAATAACTTCAAAGGCCTCATCCGATCCGTATTTTTTGCGAATCATAGACCGGAACACATCCTCGAGAATCGACAACAGCATATCCCTGTCGATACCTTTATCCTTTGCGATTTCGGCAAAGGACTGAATGATCAATTTTGAAACATCATTTTGCATCTATTCGATCTCCGGACTTGGCAGCCTCTACACGACTGCTACAATTTTGGTTTCCATTATTTCACTAAAATCAATTTCCTGCGCACCGTCTTTGGTATCAAGGGTGATCCGGTCTTCTGAAACATCGGCGAGTTTACCCTCTACGCGTTTCACACCGTCGTCGGTTTTGTAGGATATCTTTGCATTCCGCCCGATGTTTGCCTTATACTGACGCCGGAGTTTAAGCGGCCGGCTAATCCCGGGTGATGAAACATTCAGGGTGAAAGAATCTCCGAGTAATTCATGAGCCTCTATCACCGTTTGAAGATTTCTGCTTAGTTGTGCGCAATCTTCAAGGGTAACTCCGCCTTTGTCCGATTCCACAAAAACAGAAAAAATCTGGTTGTTTTTACCGCCTTTAAGTTCGGCATCCACTAAAAAAAGATCATCCCTGTTGATGTTTCGTTCAACAAGGCTGGTCAGGTCCGATAAAAGTGAATCTTTCAACTGCATAAACTTAAGATATCTTCATACAAAAAAAGTGAGGCCCGTGCTGAGCGCTCACTTTTCATACAGTTTCATAATATACGCAGATATGGCTCTCAATACAAATACAGAACCTCTTCCGGGATTGGCTCAACTAAGAGATTAAGCTATATTACCGACCCATGAATTTCAAGGTGGAAGAACATGCAACTCTATTGCATTATTTTATGAAAAAATGCCTTAATTCAAATATATTTACGATTCTGTTCCCTAAATTTGGAATCATTCTCTAAAATTCTTTCATGACAAATACGATCAAGTCATCCTTCCCGCATTTACTCCTGATCTCGGTTCTTATACTGTCCTGTTCGGAAAACGGAGAACAAGAACGAACCGAACGGGGCCATACCGGCCGGACGCTGGATTATACGGCCGTGGTTCATTTCCTGGAAAGTCCCGACGCAGAATCACCCATTTCATCTATTGACGTAGCCGTCGCTGAAACCAACGCTCAGCGTCAGGAAGGGCTGATGAACGTAAGTGAACTTCCCCAGGACAAAGGGATGATATTTATGTTTGAACGAGAACAACCTCTCAGTTTCTGGATGGCCAACACCCCCCTGCCGCTCGACATCATCTTTGCAAATGCGGAGGGTCTTATTGTGCGTATCCACCGGAATACCCCACCTTTCTCCCAACAGAATTTCAGTTCCGAAGAGCCGGCTATTTATGCTGTTGAAGTAAACGCAGGATATACGTCACGCTACGATATCCGCGAGGGACATTATATTACATACGAACGTTAAGCACCCAAAACATGACTGCAATAAACATCCGAGACCTGATTAAAACCTATGCCGACCCGCAAAGCGGAACGCTTGTTGAAATCCTGAACATCGCGGAGCTGCCTATTAAGAAAGGTGATCATATCGCCCTGAAGGGCACATCCGGTTCCGGTAAAACCACGCTTCTTCACTGTATCTCGGGTATGCTTCTTCCGGATTCCGGATCTGTCGAGGTCCTTTCAACCGAAATTACCAGATTAAGCGAGCCGGCCCGTGACCGTTTCCGGGCGAATCATATCGGATATATTTTCCAATCATTTAATTTACTGGAAGGCTTTTCGGCTCTGGAAAACGTGCTGCTGGGCATGCAGTTTGCCGATAAGAAACACCCCCGGTCTCGTGCCGAAGACCTGCTTGAACGCACCGGCCTTTCAAACAGGCTTCACAATCGTCCGGGCCAGCTTTCCGTGGGGCAGCAGCAGCGTGTGTGTATCGCCCGCGCTTTGGCCAACGATCCGGAAATAATTCTGGCCGACGAACCCACAGGCTCTCTGGATCCCCGAACTTCGGCCGAAGTTCTGCGCCTGATTCGCGAAGTCTCTGATGGAAAAACGCTGGTTGTGGTAACACACGAAGAGCACGTACTAAATCAGTTTGACATTGTTATTGACCTTGAACATCTAAACCAGGCGCTGACCGCATGAATCCGATTTCCATTGTATTCAAAAACATGAAGCTCCGGCTGCTCAGCACGGTTCTAACCATAGGATCGGTTGCTCTGGCCGCGGCACTTGTGGTTTCCGTTCAGACGCTTGAAAGGGAGACTGAACGAAACTACACCCAGACCTCGGTCGGCTACGACCTGATTTTAGCAGCGCCGGGAAGCCGCATGCAGACCACGCTGAACACCATTTATCATCTGGAGACTTCCACCGGTGTTATCAGCAACGATGTGTACAAAGCCGCACTCAGAGACGGACGTATAGAAGCGGCCTATCCCTTCTTTGTAGGCGATAACTACCGGGGCGTTCGTATCATAGGCACGTCGGCCGGATTCATTGATAACAGCGAACCCCGCGCGGGGCAGCGGTTTGAAATGGCGGAAGGCCGCACCTTCAACGCTCCTTTTGAAGCCGTGATGGGCAGTGCGGCAGCGCAGCGGCTCGGCGTTGGAATCGGGCACAGGTTTCACATGACGCACGGCGTAAGTGAGGTGTCCGGAGAAGACGTTGAACCTCATGTACATGACGACTATGAACTGGTCATTACAGGCATCTTATCCCCAAGCCGAACGGCCCATGATAACGTAATTTTCACCAGTACTTATTCAACCTATGCCGTTCATTATCACGATCATGATCACGAAGATGAGCACGGGCATGATAACGGACACGAGCATGATCATCACGATCACGACCGGGATGAACATGACGCCTCACATAGTGACGAGCGGTGGCCCCACAGCCTTGCCGAGTACGAAGAAAGGGTGGAAAAGCTTGACGCCGTTTTATTGAAATTCAACAATCAGGCCGCAGCCATTCAGCTTGCCGGAATGCTTAATTTACCCACTCCGGAAAATCCCTTATTGCTGCGTAATTTACAGCGCGATCCGTTCTTTCCTTATAAAGATGAGTTAATGGCAGTAATCCCGGCCGAACAGATTCAGCAGCTGATGTCGATCATAGGAAACGCCGAACAAGTGTTGCGATATATCGGCTGGATTGTGTTTTTAGTTGCGCTATTCGGCATCCTTGCTGCAATATACAATACAATGGAGGAGCGCCGCCGTGATATTGCTATTATGCGTTCACTCGGTGCCTCACGTTCCACCATATTACGCCTCATTTTGCTTGAAGCCGCCTTCATCACCCTTATCGGCTGCCTCATAGGACTCATCCTTGCGATGGCTACCGTTGCCGTGGTTTCACCCTATATTGCAGAAACAGCGGGAATTGTCGTTTCGCCTTATGCAATAGAGTCCGGTCAGTTCGTTACATTGGGTACATTTGTAGTGCTTGGTATCGCGGCGGGTATAATTCCGGCACTAAAAGCGTACCGTACCGATGTAGTAAGCAATCTTGCACCATAAATTTCAATTTTTACAATTATGAGATCAGTGTTCAGCAATCAGGTTTTTATAATCGTCATCGCTTTTCTCCTTTCAGGCGGGCTCTTTATCAATGCCCAGGCTATTACCAAAGGCGGTGAAACAGAGATTGAAGAATTTTCTGACAAAGCTCCGCGCGTTTATTTTAAGGATTTCCGAAAGTATCCCATCCACCGGTCACAACCAACGGTTCCTGATGAACTTAAAGCACTTAACGGCAAAGAGATAGAAGTTGTGGGATTTATGGTGCCTTTCGATCGTATCGAGAACATCACCCAGTTTATCCTTCTGCAAGCTCCATTTATGGGATGCCTGCACGTACCGCCGCCTCAGGCCAATGAAACGCTTATGATCACCACCGAGCGGCCGCTGAAAACCTATACCTACGATCCTATCCGGATTACCGGTACGCTCAGTATAGATGAGGTTTATGTGGATGGCTATCTGATAAGCGTATATACCATCGAGGCCGCAAATATCACATCAAGCTCCACTTCCGATGCAGAGCTTGACGACCTGCCTGATAATTTCCACATGTACGGAGATATGTAAGCTGGTTTTCTAATGAAAGGCTTCTTCAAGCTTTTTCTCAGACGGGCCGGATTTCTGACTCTTGTATTTTTTCATAAAATCGGCACAGGCCAAAATGTTTTCACGGCTGCCCAAATAAACTTCACTTCGCTGATGGATTTGCTTTACTTCCCGGTCCATCAGCCGGTCACCGTTCTTGTCGATCGCCATTCCTCCGGCCTGCTCAATGATAAACGCCATAGGATTGCACTCATACATTAAGCGCAACTTACCGTTCGGCTTGGTTCGGCTTTCAGGATAGATAAAGGTGCCTCCTTTCAGAAGTGTACGGTGCACATCAGCCACCATTGATCCGATATAACGTGATGTGTATGGCCGGCTTGTTGATTTGTCGTTTTCTTTGCAGTATTCGATATACTTTTGAAGACCGGGCGACCAACTGCTGTAGTTGCCTTCATTGATACTGTAAAAACTTCCGAATTCCGGGATTTTTATATCCGAATGCGAGAGAAAGAATTCCCCGATGCTCGGATCCAGAGTAAATCCGTTAACGCCCATCCCGGTAGTATAAACCATAATCGTGCTTGAGCCATAGAGCACATATCCGGCCGCTACCTGCTGACTTCCGGGCTGCAGTGCATCCACATCCACCGGATAGTCTTCGTTATCTGATGTGCGCATATAGATGCCGAAAATGGTGCCTATCGAAACGTTTACATCAATATTGGAGGAGCCGTCGAGGGGATCCATGAAGACAACGTATTTACCTGTGGAGCTTTGCATTCGTATCATCTCCTCATTTTCCTCGGAAATCACCAAACTGACAATTTTTGACCGCGCCAGAGCGTGCAACATCTGATTGTTGGAGAAGACATCCAGCTTTTTGACCGCCTCACCCTGCACGTTCGTTGAGCCTGCCACGCCGAGAATATTGGTGATACCGGCTTTGTTGACCTCGCGCGATATGATTTTGGCTGCCAAACCGATATCCCTCAGTAGTTGAGAGAGATCACCTGTTGCGCCCCGGAACCGGTTTTGCCCCTGAATGATGAACTCCTCAAGCGTAATAAGCCTATCCTGCTTCTGTGGTGACATAAGCAAATACGTATACCTTCATTAAATAGTGGCTGATTGATAATGACCAAAAATAGTACAAAAAAGCGCTTTTATGAAACATTAAAAAAATAGGTTTACTTAATTTTTGCGCTTCAAAAGAGTTCATTTAGAAGAGTCGGCCCGAAGGTATCATCACATAATCGGCCGGTTTCGTTCTGCTTACTCATTTACACCTGAAACATCTCAATCCTTCACCCTTCCGCTGGATTTAAAGTACAATAGCCGTGAGTTTGCCCGGAGAAAAAAGAAAAGGGTCGTCAGCCCTTTTCTTTATGTTTGGTCTTGGTCTTGGTCTTGATAGTTGAACGTGCATAGCTTCCAGGATAAAGAACCTGCACGCAATCCGATATGCGTACCTTCACCTTAAACTGTGTCAAAATAGTTTAGGAAAGCTTTGAATCGGTGCAGCAGGGCACGAAAGAGTTCCTAAACTCCACGATTGCCCGAATACTGAAGCCGGTTACAAAAATGTTGCGCTTAATCAAGATTTGGAGCTGCCCTGAAGCGAAACTTTAAATTGCCGGGCCTGATCATCTCCCTGGAATTGTTTGAGTCGTATAGTAAACGTCGTTCCTTTATCCACCTCACTCTTCACGTCAATACTTCCCTCCTGGGCTTCTGCCATCTCTTTACACAAAGGCAACCCAAGGCCTGTTCCGCTTTCGCTTGAGGTACCGTTGCGGCTCTTATTTCTGTCGATAGAAAACAGATTTTCCATATCGGCCGGAGCAATTCCCACTCCGGTATCCCTGATTTGCAAACAACAGCTATCGTCTGCGCTAAACGTTTTTATGGTGAAGCGTCCTCCCGGATGTGTGAACTTAATCGCGTTTGAAACCAGGTTTCGGATAATAGTGTCGAACATATTGGCATCGGCAAGCACTACAAGATTAGGCTCACTAATAACGCTCACTTTTATACCTTTTTCTTCTGCAACCGATTTGAACACATTCAGGCCTTCATACACGGCTTTTTCCATGTCTATCGGTTCCAGCTTGGGTTTAACATGTCCGCTCTGAAGCCTCGCCCAGGATAAAAGGTTTTCCATCAGCTTAAACACGTGTTCCGAAGATTCATGAATAAGCCCTATATATTCACGGATTTCCGCTTCGGAGAGTTCTTCATACTCTTCATCCATCATACGGGAAAGTCCCAGAATGCCCCCGAACGGACTACGTAAATCATGAGCGATGATTGAGAAAAAACGATCTTTGACCTGATTGCTGCGGGCAAGCTCTTCGGCCTGTTGACGAATTAACTCCTGCTGTTCAAGCGCGGCTTCTTTTTCCTTTTCAAGTTCGCTGGTGCGGCTCATCACTTCAGAATGCAGCAACTCTTCCTTTCGGCTCAGGCTCCGAACCCGGTATAAATACATCGTAAACGGAATGGAAAGAACCAGAAAAGCCGCCAGAAAGTAAAACCAGGGTTGCTGATAAAAGTAGGGCTTTATTTCTATTGATGCCGTGGCTATGTCGTTATTCCAGATATTGAGGTGATTTGAAGCCGTCACCCTGAAAGTGTAGGAACGGGGCGGCAGGTTCGTATAGGTCGCAGAGCGCTGACTTCCCACTATATTCCATTCCCGGTCGTAGCCTTCAAGCTTGTACTTAAAATTGATCTGCTCCGGGGCCGAATATTCGAAGGCTGTAAAATGTATGGTGAAATCATTCATTCCCGGTTCCAGCTCTATCATACCGTTCGGATAAAAGCCGGTATTACCCACAGAAAGACGTTCAATTTTAGGTATCGGTAGCATGATTTGCGCATGCGGCCTGCGGGTATCAAAAATTGCAATGCCGTTTTGGGTTGAATACAACAGCCGGCCGTCATCCCTCAGTAAGTAGCTGTTCTGAAACCCGCCGTTGCCTTCTTTGTTACGCATTCCGTCGTTTCTGTTGAACACTATGGGACTTACATTGGGCAATTCACCATCGAAATACGCCAGAGCCTCATCTTTTCTGATATAAAAAATCCCCCGGTTCGTGCTCATCCATAGTCGTCCATAATCATCTTCTATTATATTATGGATTAAATCATCATGAAGCCCGCCGCTGCTGTTCAGCGTATCAAAACGGCCGTTTTTCAGGCGGCCGATTCCACGGCCCTCCGTTCCGAACCAGAGAACTTCCGGATCGTCCCGATCGAGATAAAGTGCACGTACAATATTAAAAGGCAGCCCCTGATCAACCGAATATCTGGTAAAACGATACCCGTCGAAATAGCTAATTCCGCCCCTTGTAGCGATCCAAAGATGACCTTCCTGTGTCTGCTGAAGCTTGAAAACAAGGTTAGAGCCAAGGCCGTGCTCTACGGTAAAATTACGCATGACCGTGCCGTCAAGGGTGACCTTTTTTAGCCCGTTAGCCGTGCCGACCCACATCGTGCGACCGTCATGGGCAAGACGAATCGAGCGGATGTCGTTATCCCGCGGATGACTTCCAAGTGATTGAATTCCCTGAAAGGTATTTCCCTCAAAAAACACAAGCCCGATCCCCTCAACACCTGCAACAATGGTTCCGTCGGGCAGCTCTTCAAAGGAAAACACATTATTGAGTTTTACACCTGATGGAGTTTCGGTAAAGTGAAACCTTTTGCGATCGGGCGTTATACGGGTTATTCCGTTCATGCGGGAGCCGCTCCACAAGTTTCCGCCCGAATCCTCAAAAATACCCAGCATGTTATCTCCGCCGAGGCCCTCGGGTTTGCCTATCGTGCGTACGGCGGGATGCGTAATTTTGAGAAGACCCGCATTTTCGGTTCGAATCCAGACATTATCGTACTGATCTTCAAAAATCATACCTGCAAATACATCGCTAAGCATACCGGCCGGATTAAACCGGGTTAAACTACGGTTTCGATACTGGAAGAGGCGGCCCTGCGTGTCGCGAAGCCAGAGCCTTCCCCGGCGATCCCGCTTGATCTCCGCAAACTCATTCAGTCCTTCACGCCGATAGTTTTTATAGTCATAATCATCCCAGCTTCTCATAAACACTACGCCGTGACTGGTGACAAAAATGACTAACTGACGATCTTCATAAACCCTGTAAATACTCCTACCCTCTATTTCAGGAATTCCGGGAAAGCGTCGGAGTCCGCCGTCTGCAGCGGCCTTAAATATGGTGGACTTCCCGGTACCGTAGAGATCACCGCCAAGCATAAATACATCGAAAATCTTATTGGAGTCAAAACCGTTGTTGCGGAACATGGTGTAGTTATTATTCCGGTCCACTACCATGATGCCGTCATTCGTTGCCGCAATCAGCTGTTCGTTAACCAACCGAAGGCTATTTATCCAGGATGCCTCCTGATGTCTGCTTCCCAGCCGGGTGAATTCTCCGTCTTTATAACTGAATAAGCCTTCAAAGGTCGGGAATATAATTTCATTTCCGCGCCTGAGTGGTGGAGCACTTATTTCTGCATCGGTAAACCCCGAGTCGCTGTCATGAAAGCTGAACTCATTTTCGTACAGGCGGACTATACCGCCGTACTCGGATGCAAACCACATTTCCCCGTCCGTACCCTGCTTAGCAAAGTAAAAGCGGTTGCCGGGTAAGACAGGCGTATTCCGGCTGTTGTAAATGGTAAAGTTGACGCCGTCGAACCTAACGATGCCGTCATAGGTTGTCAGCCAGAGATAGCCCTCTTCGCTGTCTTTGATATAGTTTATCGCATTTACGGGAAGCCCCTGACCTGTCGTCCACGACCTGATGAGATAGTCCTGCGTGGAAATACCGAGATACCCATCCTTCGCGGAATAATTTACTCCCGACATGCTGGTTATGAGGCCTAACCACAGGTTTAGTGTAATCAGCAGCAGATTCATTAGTACGGTCTCAGGTAATCCGACTCCGGATGCATTGGAATCATTTCACGATCCAATTTCTTAACAAAACCCCGACAAAACATGTATGATGTGGCTCCTATCCCCAACCGGTATTTAACCGGCAGAAGCCATATCACATTGTTGCACATGCACTTTAAGAGTTCTGCAATTGATTTAAATTTAATAAAATTCAGTTTATAATACCTTATTAATGCTTAAAGCCATAAATGAATTCGACAGACCCCGCTCACAGTACGATGAATATGATTAAGTCGCCAAATTCATGCAAGTTGAGACCCTTCCGAATTCATGAGTTTTTATGATGATGAAGCTGAGTTCGAAACGCCTTCTCTGTAATCCACGGCTTTGAGCTCTCCTGACTCCGTGGCGATATGTGTCTCGCGTCCCGGAACAATATCCGTATTCTGAGCTGAACAACACAACCATTTTTGCCCCTGCTTCTCAAGCACATAACTGAATATTGTCAAGCGGGTTCCGGCGTTTTGCTCTTTGTGTCCCGCCTGTCCCGTTAATTTGATGCGGGCATGGACCAGCGTAAAGTTCTCCCCTATATCCCGAATTTTCGTTTTAGTCACCTTAAGTTTCGAATCAGGAAAAATGACGCAAAGTCCATACTCGTGGGCTTTAAAAATCTCTTGTCTGGAACGCCACCAAATGCCGGTAACATTCACAAAATCGGCATCATCGGAGAAAAGCATTGCCAGCGCACGGGCGTCTTTTCTGTTCCAGCAAACAGCAAAAGCTTGCGGGAAGCGCTCCGGATCAGTTACAGGTTCAAACTCTCCTGTCGGTTTTTGAGGGCCGGTTTTCAAGATTTTTTCTCCGCTTGCTTTGGCAGGGTGAAAAAGAACGTACTGCCTTTACCCTCGGCCGATTCCACACAAATACTTCCGCCGAGTGTATCGATAATTTTCTGGACAATAGCCAGCCCCATACCCGTTCCGGAATACTCATCTTTGTTGTGCAGGCGCTGAAAAATATTGAAGATCCGCTCGTGATAATCTTCGGAAATTCCAATACCGTTATCGGAAACCCTGAATCGCCAGAATTTATTTTCTTCAGTACAACTCACCTCGATTTCAGGCCGTACATCCGATTTTCGGTATTTCAGGGAATTACTGACCAGATTTTGGAAAACCTGGGTTAGCGGAGATGTATAGCTCATCACTACGGGAAGATTTTCTGCGGTAATGCGTGCTTCCGATTCTTCAATCCGTCTTTTGAGCATCAGGCAGACATCATCCATAACTTTTTGGGTATCCACGGGTTTCACCTCACCGCTGTATTTTCCTACCCGCGAAAACTCCAGCAGATCAAGAATAATCAGACGCATGCGCTTGGCACCGTCAACGGCGAAGTGAATGTACCGGCGCGCTTTATCATCAAGCTGATTTTTATATTTCTTGTCAAGCTGGGCCAGAAAACTGGTGATCATCCGCAACGGTTCTTGCAAATCGTGGGAAGCTATATAGGCGAATTGTTCCAGCTCCGCATTAGACGTTGCCAGCTCACGGGCACGTGATTTCAGCTTCTCATTCAGTTTTTTAAGGGAGTTTTCATACTCTTTGCGATGCGTAATATCAGTAACCGCGCCTACCATCCGAACCGCGTTTCCGTGTTCATCGCGTATTACCATTCCCCGGTCTATCACATAGGAATAGCCGCCGTTGGATTTGGCGAGCCTGTACTCTTGTCTGAACTGATCGCCGGAACCATTCGTGAGTGCCTCATCTATTGCCCGGATCACGTTAGCTCTGTCATCCGGATGAATGTATTTGGTTAACTGCTCGCGGGTTTGCTCCATCTCTTCTGCATCATACCCGAACAGCATATTAAATCCGCGCCCCATATAGAGCGTACCTTTGGCAACATCAAGATCCCAGATGGCGTCGTTGGTAGCCTGGGCCACTTTTTCAAAACGCTCGTTCGAGTGACGGATGAGCTGCTCGGCCATTTTCTTCTCGGTGATATCCCGGAAAAATACACTGATGCCTTCCGGAGACGGGTACCCACCGGCTTCGAACCATTTATCAAGAGGCGGGAAATATTCTTCAAAATGAACGGGGACCTGTTCATTGAAAGCGCGCTCATATTCCTTAAAAAACCGAAGCTGTCTGGCAAGGGGGAAGTTTTCCCAAAGATTTCGGCCCAAAAGAGCTTCACGCTTCATACCGATAATATTTTCGGCTTCCTTGTTCCAGTAGGTTACATTCCAGTCGCAATCCAGCGCAAAGAACGCTTCCGTAATCCGTTCCAGAATTCTGTTTCGCTCTTCGTAGGCTTCCTTAAGTTCTTCCTCAGCTTTGATACGCTCGCTGATGTCTGTGTGAATTCCATAAACGGCGATTACTTCACCCTTATCGTCAACAACAGGTCCGGCGCTGAGGTGCGTTGAAATAGTTTGGCCCGATACGGTTTTTAGCTTTATATCGCCCTTCCAGTAGTTGCCCTGCTGCAGGGTTTCAAACATCTGCCGGCCCGCCTCCGGATTTTCGTAACATGCTACCGGGCTACCGGCTTTATTAAGGGTATCTTCATCAAGGCCGGTCGCTTCCTTAAAGATCTTGTTCATAAACAACACGGTGCCGTCGAGTGCGGCAATTCCTATCGCATCTCTGGAGGTTTCAATCACCTTTTTGAATTTGGCAAGGTCATTCTCGGCTTTTTTTCGATCGGAAATATCGCTGAAAAATACCGAGAACCCGTCTTCTTTGGGATAAATGCTTTGATCGTACCAGGTAGCAAAGGGATCATAATACATTTCGAATTTGGCCGGTAGCCCGGTCTTTTCCACTTCTTTCAGCTGATCATAAAACCCGTTTTGCTTCAGGCCCGGATACAGTTCAATAACATTCTTGCCAAGCAACTCTTCTTGTGATTCCCCGAGGTGATCGGCACAGGTTTTATTCACATAAGTGAACCGGAAGTTATTATCGAGGGCGTAGAAAAAATCCCCGATACTTTCGAGTACTTCTATTTTTTCGTTGGCGGCCTTAACAAACGCCAGCTCCGTCTTTTTACGCTCGTCTATATCCTGAAGACTTCCGTACACACGAATGCATGTTCCGCCAACCCATTCCGACTGCCCGGTTATCCTGACCCACCGATAGTCATTTTGGGCTGTTAGTAGCTTAGTTTCAGCATCAAGGGCGATATCATCGGCACGAAGGTCATTAATTAGCGATTTGAGATTCTCGCCGGTTTCAGGGTTCGCTCCTGTTAAGAAATGTTGTAGCTTATATGAATCAACCTCATCGGCTTCAAGTATTTGCGCTGTAATGTCAGAAATATACAGCTCTCCGTTATCCGGTTCACGAAGATCAATTTCCCAGCTTCCGATCCGCGCCATTTCTCCAGCTTTTTCAACCAGAAACTGCAGGTTTTTATGACTGGTGATGTCCCGCGCAATCGCGTATATCAGGCCGGTTTCCTCAACCGGTGTAGCCGTCCATTCCAGCCAAACCACGCTGCCGTCTTTTGCGAGATAGCGGTTCTCAAACTTGATTGTAGGCTGCCCGTCACTCAGATTTTCGAGTTCTTCCTTCGTTTTTTCGAGATCCTGGGGATGCGTGATATCAAGAAATGAAAAAGACAGCAATTCCTCCTGAGAGTAGCCGAGAATACGTTCAGCGGCCGGACTCATACGCTTGAAATAACCGTCGGTACCGGCAATGCTAATAATATCGGGAGCGACGCGGAAAATCTGATTCAGGTCCTCCTCATACATTTTCCTGCGTATCTCCGAGCCCAGGTGATTTCCAATCCGTTCTATTATGGAGATGAACTCTTTCAACGAATCGTAGTTCTCAACCGAAGCGAACAGCATCACTCCTACCATCGCTTTATGAACTTTTACAGGCAAAGCGACAACCGTTTCCAAACCGGTTTGTTTAGCAATCTGTGACCGGATAAACGATACATTTCCGGATTCCCGATGCCAGATTTGTGGTTTTTCGAATTTCCAGGCCTGCCCTATCAGGGAGATATGCCGGGTTTCAGTATCGATAGCATTACCGGAGTCGAGAAAAAGGCGCAGGCTTTCATCGCTGCAATGCTGCCCCGCAAGTGTGAGCCGGGATCCGTCGGGGCTGATTACCCACAACTCTGAAGCGCTAAAATTTTCTTCCCCGGCAAGCATATTCAGCACTTTCTCTGTAGCCGGAACGAAGCGCTCGGTTTCCGTGAAAATTTTGCTCGTTTCAGCTATTAAAAACTGCTCACGCTCTTTTATTCTCTCCTGGGTTATATCCTGGGTCGCTCCAAGTAGCCGTACGGCTTGTCCTTTTTCATTACGAATGACCAGAATGTTGTCTTTCACCCAGGTATGCCGTCGGCCGTTGGGTTTTATGAAACGATAATCTTGCTGCAGCTGATCATCTTCACCTGAAATAAGCTTCTCAATACCCGAAACCACACGTTTACGGTCATCAGGGTGAATGTTGGAGATAAAAGTCTCATAATCCCGACTCGAATTCCCGGCATCCGGCCCCAACAAATCCTCGAATTTTGAACTCAGATAGAGTTTATTGAGAGCAAGATCGAATTCCCAGACGGCATCAAATACCACATCTGAAAGGCTTTCATACCGCTTTAAGCTGGCGGCAAGTTCTCGCTCAGCCTGTTTTCTGCCGGAAATATCTATTCCTACACACTGGATCTCCACCGGCTTTCCTTTGCTGTCGCTTATGCAGCAAAAATCCCATAAAATTGTCCGTTTCTCATTTTCTATTAAGGGGGTTTCAATTTCAAGCTGAAACACCTCGTTCGGGTGGTTCAGGCATTTTTTTACCGTTTGCAAAACAACCTCGTGCTGCTGTTCAGCCACGGAATGTAAATACGTAGAACCGATAAGTTTTTTCCGGGAATACAGGTCGATGAAATCGTTTTCAAACTTCGTATTGGCGTAAGTGAGGATGCCGTCGGCATCGGACCTGATCACATAGCTGGTGTGTGTTTCAACCAGTCCACGGTATCGTGCTTCACTTGTGCTGA
>PXDL01000527.1 GCA_003566395.1 Balneolia bacterium
ATATGATTGCAACTTCTGAGGTTTATCAAGTTTGGTATCGCTGATTTTGATTCCAGGCAGGTCGTACTGCTCAAAATGACGATTGGGGGGTACGGGTTCCTGGATTCGGGTTTAGCCCGCAATAAAGTCAACACGTGAAAGTAAACTATCAAATCATTCGAACTGCGAAAGTTGAGCAAATGAGTTATTGGATGGGGCCGGCTCCTCCATGTTGAATTCTACGTATCGCGGAATTCCTGCCATCGGTTTCCTTTCACATTCTGCAACCGCCACGATTCAAAAAAAGGGATACCCGGCCGGATATCCCTTTTGGGGTTTGCTTAAGAACTTGTGGGGGGATCGATTTTGGACTTCCCAAGATGAAACTATAAATCTCACTCAGCTTGCTACTTAGGCCGATGGTGGACCGGGAAAAAAGTTGAGGTTTAAGTTAGTGGCGGATAATGAGGTAGAAAAATCACCTGAAACCGGTAGAATATTACGCTCCGGATGCGTTAAAAAGGGGTGATGTGTCTGGCAGTCAATTAAATTCTGATAGTTGTATTAGATTATTAAGAAATAGTACAAATTAGCCTTATTTCACGATTTTACTGCATTTATCAGACGCGATTCTTTATATTCAATTGTTGCCACTCAAAACGTATTAACCAAAGCAATTATAGACGATGTCTTCATTAGCCTCAGCCCTCCAAACGACGGTAGGCAGAAAAATTTTAACCGGATTGACCGGTATTTTTTTGACCTTGTTTCTGGTAGTACACCTGTCCGGAAACCTGTCGTTATTTGTACCCGATGGCGGGGAGTCGTTTAACAGATATACAGAATTTTTGCACAGCTTCGGCCCGCTTCTGTGGATTGCCGAACTCATTCTTGTAATACTGTTTGTGACCCACGCCTACATCGGCATCAGTATTTATTTACGAAAAAAGAAAGCGCGTCCCGTTGACTACAAGTATTATAAAAGTCAGGGCGGACCGAGCAAGCAAAATTTTGCTTCTAAAAGCATGCTTATTTCCGGAAGCGTGATCCTGCTTTTTTTAGTCCTGCATATTTTACATTTCAAGTATCGCGTCTTCAGCCCGGAAACCTATATGACGACCATAGACGGGGAGCCGATGTTGGATTTGGCCCGTCATGTTGAAGTTGCATTCCTGAATCCCTGGATCGTTGCCGCTTATTCTGCGGTTATGATTCTCATCGGTGTGCACCTCAAACATGGAGTTTGGAGCGCGTTTATCTCGCTTGGTGCCAAAAACCCCAGAACCACGGCCTTTCTTTACACCATCGGTGGAATTGTAGCTGTTCTGCTTGCATTGGGTTTTCTGGTCATACCGGTTTATATCTACTTTAACGGAGGCTTATAATGGAAGTTAGCGAAAAGAAAACCACCTTTAAGTGGGATTCCAAAATTCCGCCGGGTCCTCTGGCTGAGAAATGGAATAGCCACAAAAACACGATCAAACTTGTAAATCCGAGCAATAAGCGGAAGTTCAACATCATTGTGGTCGGAACCGGTTTGGCCGGGGCTTCAGCGGCTGCATCGCTTGGTGAGCTCGGCTATAATGTGAAAGCCTTCTGTATTCAGGATTCGGCCCGTCGCGCGCACAGTATTGCGGCTCAGGGCGGCATCAATGCGGCTAAAAATTATCAGAACGACGGCGACAGTATCTGGCGTCTTTTTTACGATACCATTAAAGGAGGCGATTACCGCTCCCGTGAAGCCAATGTGCACCGCCTGGCCGAGGTTAGTAACAGCATAATCGATCAATGTGTGGCTCAGGGCGTACCTTTCGCCCGTGAATATGGCGGAACCCTTACAAACCGCTCGTTCGGTGGTGCTCAGCTTTCCCGTACATTTTATGCCCGCGGGCAGACCGGTCAGCAGTTGCTGCTTGGCGCCTACAGCGCGTTAATGAAGTCCGTTAACTCCGGAAAAGTGAAGGTCTTCGCCCGTGAGGAAATGCTGGATCTCGTAACCGTTGACGGTACGGCCAAAGGAATCATTTCCCGTAATCTGGTGACCGGTAAAATTAACCGCCATGCCGCCGACGCCGTGCTGATTTGCACAGGCGGATACGGGAATGTGTTCTACCTTTCCACCAACGCCAAAAACTCCAACGTAACCGCCGCCTGGCGCTGTTATCGTAAAGGAGCCATTTTCGGAAACCCGAGCTTCACACAGATTCACCCTACCTGTATTCCGGTTTCGGGGGAATATCAGTCCAAGCTTACGCTTATGAGTGAGTCGCTTCGTAACGACGGCCGGGTATGGGTGCCCAAAGCCAAAGACGAAAAGCGGCATCCCAACGATATTCCCGATGAAGAGCGCGATTACTATCTGGAGCGCATTTATCCGAGTTTCGGGAATCTGGTTCCGCGTGATGTGGCCTCAAGAAACGCCAAAAATGTGTGTGATGACGGCTATGGCGTAGGCGAGTCCGGACTGGCCGTGTATCTGGATTTCCGGGATGCCATCAAGCGTGACGGAGAAGCTGCAATTCGCGAGCGCTACGGCAACCTGTTTGATATGTATCAGAAAATCACCGACGACAACCCGTATGAAGTACCGATGCGTATCTATCCGGCCGTTCACTACACCATGGGCGGACTCTGGGTTGATTACGATCTTATGACCACCGTCCCCGGTCTTTTTGCTCTGGGAGAAGCTAATTTCTCAGATCACGGCGCCAACCGCCTCGGAGCAAGCGCGCTCATGCAGGGGCTGGCCGACGGATACTTCGTAATCCCTTACACGGTAGGAAATTACCTGGCCGATGTTACCCCCGGCGACGTTGATACCTCTCACAAAGCCTTCGATGAGGCCGAAGAGCATATTACGGCTCAAATCCAGAAAGTCCTCACTATTAAAGGGGATAAAACCATTCTTGACTTCCACCGGCAGCTCGGAAAAATTATGTGGGATAAAGTCGGAATGGCCCGGAGCGAAGCCGGTCTTAAAGAAGCGATTCGTGAGCTCGGTGAGCTTCGCGAAGAGTTCTGGAAAAATGTATTTGTGCCCGGAACTCCGGCTACATACAACAAATATTTAGAATATGCACTCCGGGTAGCGGATTTCATTGAATTGGGTGAATTGATGGCACGTGATGCCCTCGACCGGCCCGAATCATGCGGCGGACATTTCCGTGAAGAATCTCAAACTCCTGAAGGCGAAGCCAAACGTGATGATGAAAACTATGCACACGTAGCTGCATGGGAATTTAAGGGCGATGACAAGCCTCCGGTTCGCCATCAGGAAGAACTGATTTTCGAAAATGTTAAACTCACACAGCGCAGTTATAAATAAGTATTTGGTATTACTATGAGTTCTCATGAAATGATTACCCTCCATCTTAAAGTATGGCGGCAGAACGGCCCGCAGGATCAGGGCCACTTTGAAGACCACACCCTTGAAGAAGTGAACACCCACATGTCTTTTCTGGAGATGCTGGATGTGCTCAACGAGCGGTTGATGAAAGAGAAAAAGGAGCCGATTGAATTTGATCACGATTGCCGCGAAGGAATTTGCGGATCGTGTAATCTGGTTATCAACGGCATTCCTCACGGTCCTCAGGCTAAAACAGCGGCTTGTCAGCTTCACATGCGGCATTTCAACGACGGCGAAACCATCACCATCGAGCCCTGGCGCGCCACGGCGTTTCCGGTCATAAAGGATTTGGTGGTTGACCGTGATGCCTTTGACCGCATTATGTCGGCCGGCGGATATGTTTCCGTATCGACCGGTAATGCGCCGGATGCAAATGCCATCCCCGTTTCCAAAATCGATGCCGAAGCGGCGATGGATTATGCCGTTTGTATCGGTTGCGGAGCATGCGTGGCAGCATGCCCGAACTCTTCGGCCTCGCTGTTTACCGGTGCAAAAATAGCGCAGTATGCCCAACTGCCTCAAGGCGTACCCGAACGTAAAAGACGCGTCGTGGCAATGGTGGAGCAGATGGAAAAAGAAGGATTCGGTGATTGCTCCAATTTTGCGGAGTGCGAGGCTGTGTGCCCGGTCGGTATTTCCATCACCGCAATCGCATCTATGCGTACCGAGTATGTGAAGGCCATGTTCTCCTGATGTCTTCATCTATATATCTGTAATTCCGGGAGGCTGCTTCATGGCGAGGCGGCCTCCCGCTGTTTAAACACGCTGCATAAGTTACCCGAAAGGGCGACCGGCAGCCCTTTGTAACCCGACTGTATGAATCCTTTTCAGGTTTTTGATGATTCTGACGGATTTGAAGAGCGCCTGCGCAAGGTCTTCTCGTATCAGTATCAAAACGCTCCGGTGTACCGCACTTTTTGTGATGCGCTTGGAGTTTCTCCGGATACAGTTCACACTGCAACTGACCCGCCTTTGCTTCCGGTTGAAGCGTTCCGGGACAAACGAATTGCCACTTTAAATACCGATGATAACACGCTGCGATTTAAGAGCAGTGGCACAAGCGGTATGAAGCGATCGGTGCATTACGTGCCGGACCCGGAAATCTACCGTGAATCGGTGTTGCGGGGTATCAACCTGTTTTACCCGCTTGAAGATTACGTGATTCTCGCCTGCACGCCCGGTTATTCAGATAATCCGGAGTCTTCGTTAATCCGGATGCTCGGGCTTCTTATTGAGCGTGACCCAACCGGGCTGAGTCGTTTTCTTGAACCGGACGAGCCGATTTCCCCTCTGGCCCTTGATGCCGTGGCTGCATCGGAAAAAAAAGTGATGCTTTTCGGAGCTGCGTTCGGGCTTATCGACCTGGCCGAACATTTTCCGGTTAAGCTTCCCGAAGATGCTCTGAT
The DNA here is from genome assembly GCA_003566395.1 of Balneolia bacterium. Taxonomy (GTDB): domain Bacteria; phylum Bacteroidota; class Rhodothermia; order Balneolales; family Cyclonatronaceae; genus Cyclonatronum. The sequence goes on from PXDL01000527.1 coordinate 4,792, forward strand.
TGTGGAAACCGGAGGGATGAAGACACACAGAAGGGAAATGAGCCGGGAAAGCCTTCATCTTAAGCTCGCCTCCGCCTTTGATCTCGACCCCGGTAACATTCATTCCGAATACGGGATGACCGAACTTCTTAGTCAGGCATGGGCCGACGGCTCCGGTTGGTTCAGCTATCCGCACTGGATGCGGGTGAGTATCCGAAATCCCGGGCGTCCGCTTGAGGAGCTGCCTGACGGACAGGAGGGATTGATCGGGATCATTGATCTGGCGAATGTGTATTCGTGCAGTTTTCTGCTTACCGGAGACCGCGGCTTGCGCAGAAAAGACGGACGGTTTATGGTGATGGGCCGCTATATTCCGGAAAATCTGCGCGGATGTAATTTTCTTATCGATCATGAATAAGCGGGAAGACATTTTAAATCGGGCGCAGGCCCTGTCCAAACTCATCCGGAGCCGGCTCACATTTGAGACAGGTGATCTGAAGCAGGCCGTGGAAAAAACAACGTCCGAAGGATTTTTCAATCCCGATGATGTGGGCTTTGCGTTGAATCATATCCGGCATCAGCTTGATGAAAATCAGACCGAAGATTGGGTGAACCGTGTGCTGTCTGGTCGTCCAATCCCGGAGCAAAAGGAGACGGTTCTGTGCCTGCATGCCGGAAATCTGCCGCTTGTCGGGTTTCAGGATGTTGTGGCGGTGCTGCTTTCCGGGCATAACTACTGTGGGAAAATCTCCCGGAAAGATCCGTATCTGCTGCCTTCTCTCCTGGAGGATGTTCAGGAAAACGATGCTTTCGGGGATATTCGTTACAGCACCGAACTCGATGATTTGACAGGAATTACTGCCGACCGGGTGATGTTCAGCGGCTCTACGAAAAGTGAAGTGCAGGTAAGGGAGCGATTGCTGGAATCGGGCATGGCCGGCGATCGGACGCGCTATTTGATGCGCACGGCTCACAGCTCGGCGGCCTGGATTTCTGCGGAAGCCCTGCATCAACCTGAAAACCTGCCGGAGCTGCTTGCCGAAGCTTCGTTCAGATATCAGGGGAAAGGGTGCCGGACGCTTACATCTATTTTTACAGACGGGAACCCCGAAATGCTGCTGAAGCTGATCCGG
>PXDL01000100.1 GCA_003566395.1 Balneolia bacterium
CTCCGTTCGGCCTTTCCACCTGTGCCGTGAAAGAAGCTAAATAGAAGTTGCAAATTGATTGCGGGTTATGCTTTGGAACGCCCTTCAGACTTATACCGGGGCACATGCCAAACATGGTTCGTCATTCGGAGCTCAAATTTTGCAATGAAGGCGGTACTCCTTAATCACGGATTATTCAACCTTCTTTTTTAATGCAGAATGCGAAGTCTGCAAAACCGAGCAATCCGGATTCAGACGCGTATGCCTCGTAATCCGAAAAAACAGAAAGACCGCATCAGATCGTGAGCTTACCGAACCTTATGCAGAACTATGTCAACAGGTGAATGGGATGTACTGAATATACCCCGGATTTTCAGGGTGTCGTTGTTGAGCTTATAAGTTCCGTCAAAGAGTTTAGTTTCCTTATCCAGCCAGGTGTCCCATATTTTCAGGCTGTAATTTTCGGAATCAACGGTGAAATGCAAGGGATCTGAGAAAGACTCCGAATACCTGAAACGGGCCTGATACGCACGGTTGAATTCGAAATATATTCGTTCCGGAACCTGCCGGTTGTCCGGTTCAGGGGTGAATAATACTACATCCCAGGTACCGTCTATGGGAGTAGGGCTGCGGTTGGAAAAGTTGGCCAGGTAATAGGTTGCGATAAACGAAAAGATGAGTATAAAGGCTTTCAACATCATCTTTCCGGTTACGACGGCTGTTTTCTTTGATGATTCACCATAAACGGGGTTTTGTTGTGTCCAGAAAAGATCAACCAAATCCTGCCAGTGAAAAGCATTAATTATCATCAGGCTCATGGTGATGAACATAGCCATCATTAATGCACCGGAGCCTATCTGAAACAACAGATCAATCAAGAGGATGTTGAACATCACGCCTGTCATGGCCACGCTTCCAATTAAGGTTGTGCGACGGAACAGCAACAGGATACCGCCGCCGATTTCAACAAGGCCGATTGCAATTTTGTAGGCAGTGGAATAACCGAAGAAATACCACACCAACCCGATTCCCGAGAGGGTTTCGAGCTTTTCATCCAGCAATGAATCTGTTACGGTAAATTGGGATCCGTTTATTTTAGCAAAACCGTACAACAAGAGCATGGTTGCGGCGAAATAGCGGCAAATAGTATAGATTAATTGATTATGACTCATATTGATGGAACGGGTTTATCAAAGCCTTCTATAAGCAGGCATTGTCTGATTCACTGGAAATAACAATCGGTTAAAGGACTTCAGCAAAATGCCGAAACGCGTATCAGTCTGAGGATTTCAGGGCGATGTAATCTGAAATGCTCCATAATATCAATACTAAACCTGATACAAAGCCATATACCCAGGCAACGTACATATTGTGGTTCAGGAAATTGGGAGCCAGGTTTGAGCTGTCATACAAAGGTTTCAGCAAAGCGGATACAAAAAAGATGAGTGATAATAGCAGGTACCATGATTTGAAACCGTACAGCCGGATCATCAATACGAGAAAAAGTGCGCCCCAAAAGAGATTTAAGGGCTCGAAGCCCAGATCGAATGCGCGGGTGAATACACTAAAAAAGGGAGTTCCGACTACAAAGAGTAAAAGCAGCAGCATTTCAACCTTGCCTGTAGATTGGTTGAACGCCCCGGAGTTGAATGCGAAGGAAGACCGGCGTTGAATATAGGCAGCCAGACCGAAAATCAACGCGGCTAACGTCAGGGATGAAACCGGCTCCCACTGGGCGTAGCTCTCCGTAATGAATCCCGAATTCCCGATACTGTGAAGCAAAAGGAAGATCCCCATGAAGAACAGTAATACGTATGTACCGCTTTCACGAAACCGATGGATATGTTCAGGTGTGTTTTGCATAAGAACAGGTACGTTTGATCAAATTACTTCTGAATAGCTTATAAAGTATTTTACCACTGTGGCAGCAATCCGATACCACCTACGGGTTCCATTTCAACTTGCTCGCCAAATTCCCGGATCATGGGACGTGCTTTTGTAATCGCGTTTTGCACACGAGGAAGCGACAGAGATTCTTTATGGCTTATTTGGGAATCCCAGACTTCATTGATTCTGATCAAATGATCATCTTTTGCGTCTTTGGATATAATATAGCTCAAACAGCCGGGCATGGCATTGATGGCTTCAAGAAGGACAGTGATCAGCGCGTCTCGCTTGCCTTCGGTTGCTGTAATTGTTCCTGATAATCCGTACATGGGCACTGGAATTATAATTATAAGTTAGAAAGTTAGTTGCGGCACCTTGGGCCTTACGGAAGATCATCAAACATGTTAGGGAAGGGTGAATGCTTTCAGAAATCGGAAATTGCTAAGCCGGAACATCTTACAAACCGGTGAATGAATCTGTTAGACGCCGGGCTTGGTTGTGATTCTTTTGGATTTCCCTACGGGATCAGCCTGGGATTCAATAAACCTCATTTTCTGTTTTTTCATAACGGTTTATAAATAAGGGAATAACGCCGTCCGATAAGGATATGCGTGGAAATAAGACAACGGATACTTTTCAAAATATGCATCTATAAACTTCTTTTATGCAATGTATATTCAATAATATTAATAACTAATTGATATCTACCAATAAGTTTAAAATAAAGTAAAATAATTCTTGCGTGATTCATCTTACAAAGTTAAATTCCTATTAATTAAAATAAATTAATATAGTTAGAGCCTGTGTGCTGGTGTGACGCACAGGCTGAAATTGCACCTAATTATAGACTTATGCTTTTAGTACTTGCTCTGATTACCTTTATAGGTACTCAAATGATGCTGTCAGCGATGTTCCCCTATGCTGAGCTGGGATCGGTGTTTACTATTCCGGCAAGCATACTGTCAACAGCTGTCCTGATGTATCTCTATTACTGGTTAATAGACAATATTCCGCCCCTGGAAAAAGCCTCTTTTGTGCTGGGCGTGCTAACGCTTGGCGGTATTGTTGCGATTAATGTAGAACTCCACAAACAGGAGGGAAGTCCGGGTGTATGGGATCAAATGGGGAATTATATACATGTGGTTCAAAACTACAACTCCATTACCTGCGACACTGTCAACGAACCGATTAATAGCCGACGGGCAAACCTGAAGCCGGGCGAAGTGGAACGCTACGTGGCTGCACTCCACCGCTGTCGTGAAATCATACCCATTGACGGGACCTACGCACTGTATGCAGTTCAGACCCGGAATATCAGCAATCCGGACCTGATAATCCATGATATTGATGAAATCCCTCAAAAACTGGAAACAAGCGTTGAGCGATATTTTTATAATTTTCTTGAGTGGCGCTTTAATTAGATCGCAGAATCAGGCGGTTCCGTTTGGGACCGCCTTTTTTATTTCAGTTTGATACAACGAATTCATTTTGGCTGTGCGTGCTCAGATTTAAAGGAGATACATTGCTTAAGATGACGTAAGCAGGCAATTTCATCAGAACAGCAACTCAAATTCTTTTCAAACGCCCTCTTTGCCGGTTCCGGTTTGGCTTCATACCTTAGAGCATTAATTTGCGAAGTCGTTCTGTGTATCCTTTCATATTAATTTCCTTTGATGACAACAAGCAGGGTTTCTTACTTACAGCTCACCCTTATTGGCGCAGGCATTCTAATCGTAGTGTCCGGCATTTTCCTGTTGGGATGGCTCGAATGGACGGGGAGAGTGACGGCGGATTCCATTTATTATCTGAGTCTGGCCCGTTCAATTGCTGAGGACGGGTCATTTTTCATTCATGGAGCGCATCAATCGTGGTATCCGCCGCTTTATGGTATTTTCAGCGGTGTGGTATCCCTGCTCACGCCGCTGAATGCTTTTTGGTCTTCGAAAGTGGTGAATGCACTCTGCTTTTCGGCCGCCGGTTTGGTGCTTCTCAAACTTGCGCCCCGGCGAAATCCCCTCATGCTGCTTGCATTGTTTCCGGCCACCATGATTACAGTTACTTTATACTCTCTGGCCGAAATACTTTTCATATTCCTGGTACTGCTAAATATATGGGCCATGGTACAATATATGGAGCGCCGGCACCTGTCGTACATTGCGCTTATGGCCTTCACCGCACTGCTGATGTTCTTGACCCGCTACATCGGCGTATTTATACTTCCCTTCAATGCACTTTTCATCACCTGGCTCTGGTATAGGGAAAATTCATCCCGCAAAATAACGGGACTTTTGAAGCCGGCTTTGCTATTCGGCCTTTCAGCAGCCGCGATGATTGCGTATCTGGTTTTTAACTACACCCAAACCGGCATGATTACCGGCCCGAGGTATCCTGCAAAGGAGTCGTGGTTTGCCTATATCTACCAGCTTATTCGGGTTTCCGGTGATGATATTAATATCCTCATGGTCAACGGGCATCGTAATTTGTGGTTGTGGGGTGCCACGCTTGGGATTCAGTTTGCAGCCATCTGGTTTTTTGTTAGAGGAGACCGGCCGTTAGCCCGTCTGCTTAAAAACTGGCCTTCCGCCGCTCTACTGCTCATCGCTGCAGGAATATGGTATCTGTTTGTACTTATCGGTATCCGTTCCCAAACGTATCTGCTCGATCTTCACTATCGATATACGTCTCCGGGAGTGGTCTTGATTTTTGCCGGGATACTCTTGCGCTGGCTTCATTCAGCCTCTTCCAAAAAAGAACTGTATCGTTACACAGCTATAGGATTGATGCTCATTTCCGTATCTATTTCGGTGCTTCTGCCGCTATGGTCGAATTACAAGGCCGGTTACTCCACGTATCCGGAATACCGGGATCTTGTTTTGGAATATTACAGTGAACTCCCTGAAAATTCTGTGATACTATGGGGAATTCCTCTCCTGAACTACGAGTCCCCGGATTACATGACCCGGCATCCGTGGTGGACCCGGCACCATGAAGGAGAAACCTGGGATCATTTTGCCGAACGCATGCAGCAAACCTATCCGGAGCACCGGTTCTACATATTTACCGATACCGATATCTCCGAGGGATTTTATCAGCATCCCTCGGTTGTTGAAGCGGTAAACCTGCATAATCGGATGAATAGCGGCCATGACCGGTTCATTCCCATTGAATGGAATATCGGCGAACAACAGACCGAAGATTAAAAGTGGTGAATGAAACCGGTTAAGCTATCACTTCATTGATTAATAACCTGAGTTTGATTAGTAATGTCCTTTCGGAAGTATATATACGTCCTTTGATTATCCACACCAATCAACATAGAGCCATACATCAAATAACCCGGGAACTCCTTCACCGTCATTTCGAGCAGCCTTCGTTTCAAAAGGAATTCATAAACCGGCATAACCGCGTTATCATCCAATAATCCGACCGAAGCATCATGCGAGAAATCTCCTTCGGTTGAACCACCATTAAGCTTCTTTGCGAAGCATCGAAATACCGGGTTTCGTGGCGTTGATAACCATCCCGGCATTTCCCGCGAAGGAGATTTTTCGCGATGTGATTGCAACTTCTGAGGTTCATCAAATTTGGTATCGCTGATTGTTGATTCCGGACAAATTGGAGTGCTCAAAATGACGGTTGCGGGGGTATGGGTTCCTGGATTTGGATTATTTTATGGTTCACAAGTTCATACATCAATAACCCGGGAACTCCTTCACCGTCATTTCCGGCGAAGGAGATTTCGCATTCGCTCCACATTACTCCGGTCGAAATGACGATAAAAGTCTTAGAGGAGTATAATCCACTATGATTCCGTCCGAAAACTAATTACTACCCCGAACAACCCGCAACACTGATACTGTACTCTGGAAAATGACCCTGACAAACTGAACCCTGTAATCGTGATTTTTACATAATTTTTATGTATCTACCCTCATGCATTCATCCCTCTGATAATTCACGATCTATGTACCTGCCGTATAACGTATTTCTGACCGGTTTTATATTTTTATGGGCCCTGA
>PXDL01000044.1 GCA_003566395.1 Balneolia bacterium
AAATGAAACGCTGTTAAAACCCATCGATTCGATGGCGTCGATCTGTTCGCTCACGCGCATGGTTCCCAGCTCGGTAGCAATCCGCGCGCCAACCCGTCCGGCAAGCACAAGCCCGCTAATAACCGCCGCCAGCTCAATAATTATAGATTGCGTAACAATAGCCCCGATGGTGGACTTCGGAATAAAAGCGGATACTAACTGATAAGACGTTTGAATAGAAAGTACGGCTCCGGTAAAAACTCCGGCAAGGACGACGATCGGCAGGGAGTCGTAACCCGTTTTGATCATCTCTGAAACAAAATTCTTGTAGTATGACTTTAATTCCGAGGCCGACCGAAGAGCCTGGTACAGCAATTGACAATAGCGCCCAAAATCGTAGAAGATATGCATTAGCGGTAGATGGGTTTGTAGAAAACCGTGGTAATATACACGGAATCCTTGTAATTTCATGAATCATGTTATTTTATCAAATTAACAGCTTGAATAACCAGATAAACTATAAAATGCGCATACCGGAAGCCGGTTCCCGATACACCTTGTATTTGTCAGGTATCGTTTTGATGCTTTTTTTCTGCTTCGCCGATGCGCGGACGGTTTCGGCAAATTCGGGGGGAGATTCTATTTTTCGCTTCATGCAGCTAACCGGAAACGCCCGTACGGCTGCCCTCGGGGGTAGCCATGTAGCTCTTGCCAACCCGGATGCCGCCCTGTTTATGACGAATCCGGCCTACCTTAGCCCCGACAGCCATTCAAATATTTCCCTCACCTGGCTGAACCACATAAGTGATATAAATATGGGTGTGGCTGCCGGTGCCTATCACGTTGAATCTTTAGGCACTTTCGGGGTGGGACTGCGCTTTATAAATTACGGTGATATTCGCCGTGCCGATGAATCCGGTACCGACTTAGGCAACTTTTCGGCCAACGATCTGGCCTTCAGTCTGGGGTTTTCGCGTGAAGTGATGCCGAACCTCAGAGCCGGAATAACCGGTAACGCCATCTATGCAGGCTACGACGATTTCAACTCCACGGCTATTTCGTTCGATGCCGGATTGTACTATTTCTGGGAAGAATTAAACATGTACGTGGGCGGTGCCATCACCAATATCGGGTTTCAGGTTTCCACCTTCGACGGCCGCGATGAATCACTCCCTCTCAATATCCGCCTCGGAATGAGCCGGAGACTGGAATATGTTCCGCTTCGCATCAATCTTACCTTTCACTCTCTCAACCAGTGGGAAATGGAAACCTTCAGGGATGAAGGGGAATCGCCTTCGTTTACATCCAACCTGTTTCGCCATATAACGGTGGGCGGCGAACTGCTTTTATCGGATAATTTTCATATCCGGGTAGGCTACGACCACCTCACCAACGAAGAACTGAAAGTGAGCACCAGGCTGGATACAGCCGGGTTTGGAATCGGACTTGGGTTGAACATCCGGGGTTTTGTGTTTGATTTCAGCCGCAGCTCTTTTTCCGATCTCGGCGGCGTTACCCGAATTGGAATTCAAACCTACCTTTAACGGTTATTCTCGCATACATTGCATTTTTCGGAATTTCGATTATCTCAATTGTGAATATATTTAGTTTTAGCAGCCCGTTCAGCGGGCTTCATTTTTTTGTGGAGGAAAATTAGGTATGATCAGGTATCTGACTGCGGGGGAGTCGCACGGTCCGGAACTTACGGGCATCACCGAAGGTTTGCCGGCCGGGCTTGCGGTGTCGGCGGAGGAACTTTCCCTTCATCTTGCGCGGCGCCAGAAAGGGTACGGACGGGGCGGACGCATGGCTTGGGAAAAGGATTTGGTTACCATAACCTCCGGCGTCCGTTTCGGCAAAACGATGGGCGGACCTGTAAGTATGAAGCTGGCCAACCGTGCCTGGGAAAAAGACGCGGCAAACTGGCCGGTAACAATGTCGTCGGAGCCTGTGGATGAAGAAATTGAGAAAATCACCCTGCCCCGGCCCGGCCATGCCGATTTAACAGGGGTGCAAAAATACCGCTTTGACGACATCAGGCCCGTTATAGAGCGGTCGAGCGCCCGCGAAACGGCTATGCGTGTGGCATGCTGCGGACCGGCACGGTTACTGCTGAAAGCGCTGGGCGTGGAAATCGGTGGGCATGTTATCCGGCTCGGGGAATCCGGCTATGAGAGTTGGGAGCACATCCGCAAAAAAACGGACACCGTGGTCGGTCAATCCGGGGCTGAAGCTCTTTTTCAGAAAGCCGATGAGTCTGAAGTGCGCTGTCTTGACCCGGAGCTGACCGAACGTATGGTGGAGGAGATCAAACGCCGCCGGAAGGAAGGCTCTTCACTGGGTGGTATTTATGAAATTATCGTTACCGGACTTCCGCCCGGCCTCGGTAGTTACGTGCACTGGGACCGCAAGCTGGACGGTCTGATTTCGCAGGCCATAATGGGTACTCAGGCTATGAAAGGCGTACAGTTCGGGCTTGGTTTTGAGTCGGGCGGGCGGGACGGGCGGCGGGTTCACGATGCCATTACCCGCGATGAAAAAGTGCCCGGCGGGTTCGGCCGGGAGACCAACCGCGCCGGTGGTCTTGAGGGCGGCGTCACAACAGGGCAGCCGCTTATCGTTCAGGGGGTGATGAAACCCATACCCACCATGCTTGATCCGCTCGGTACGGTGGATATTAAATCCGGCAAGGCCGAGCTGACCCGGTACGAACGCTCCGACGTATGCGCTCTTCCACGGGCCGTTGTAGTGGCCGAGAGCGTGATTGCTCCGGTAATCGCCAACGCCATACTTGAGAAAACCGGAGGCGATTCCATAGATGAAATTCTGCCCCGCTGGAAACAACTAAAAGAAAGCCGATTGTGAGTACTACAAGAATTAAGCAGCTAAAAGCGTTTCTGCTGGAAGATCCTGACGATACCTTTACCCGTTTCGCGCTGGCGCTTGAATACCTGAAGCTGGAACAATACGATGCTGCCGAGAATATTTTTACCGATATTGTGGAAAAACATCCGGATTACTCGGGCGTGTATTATCACCTTGGCAAGCTGTATGAAACCACGGGGCGTCCCGAGCAGGCACTCAGTACCTATACCGAAGGCATCGACGTGTGCCGGAAAAAGCGGGAGATTCATGCTCAGAAGGAACTTCAGGAAGCCATTAACGAGCTTGCGGACTAAAGCCCGAAACGGCACCGGTATTTTTCGTACATTCAACGCAATAAATTGCTGAAAAACTTATCGTATGTGTAGATATTCATTGATTCTCCTTATTTGTGCCTGCTGCATAACCGCAGCTTCCCCTCTGAACTCTGTTCAAGCTTCGGCTCCTGCTACAGCAGCTTTTTCCCAGCAGCAAACCGACCGGGAGACGCATGAAGTCCAGGTTCGGGAAACCCTGTTTTCCATTTCACGAAAATATAATGTGAGCGTTCAGGATCTTCGCGACTGGAACGAGCTGGAATCGGATGCCCTTCGCCCCGGCACGGTCATTTACGTCGCTCCCCCCACGGGTGATGAGCGCGAAACCACGCCGAGGGCTGTAACCCGTGACCGGGAGGAGTCGGGTGTTGTAAGGCATACCGTTCAGCAGGGTGAAACGCTTTTTAGCATATCGCGGCAGTACGAGGTAAATGTACAGCAGATAACCGAGTGGAACCGCCTGGCATCCACAGCCCTCCGTATCGGTCAGGAGCTGATCGTAGGGCGTGAGTTTGAAGAAGAAGCCGAAGATACCCCGCCTGCAACCGATCCTGTTACCGAGGAGGAGGTTGAGCAGCAGGAAACCGAACGCCTTGAACTTGAGCGCACCGGTCCGGCCTATTCTTTTTATACCGTTCGAAGCGGAGATACGCTCACTCGCATTGCAAACGCGCACGGCCTCTCCGTTCAGGAGCTTCGCGAAATGAACGATCTCAGTAGCGATATGCTGTCGATAGGACAGGAACTGATCGTGGGCCGCGAGCAATCGGGCGCTTCTGTTGCGGGCCTTGAAGTGGAATCCACGGCTCAGGGCCGTTTCTACACCTACGAAGTGACCCGTTCGGACACAATCGAAGAGTTGCTCAAGACGCATCAGATGGATGAAATTGATTTTATGGCGTTGAACCCCGGCCTTGAACCCTCTGATGTGCGCAGCGGTCAGCGCCTTGTGATGCTGGCTCCGCCCACCGTTAGCCACAGCAATCCGTACCGTAAGCGCGATGCCGGTGCAGGAAACGGTAACGACACCCTGGTGGCGGCAACGGTGTACAGCGAAGACGAGCGGGGACAGACAACCACAAGCGGCGACCTTTACAGCCCGAACGCCCTCACAGCGGCCCATCCCAGCAACTCGCTTGGTTCGGTTGTGTATGTTGAAAATCCCGAAACGGGCACGGGAATGTTCGTGCTTATCAACGACCGAACCACCGACAGCCGGCTGAAACTGAGCCGGAAAGCATTTGAACTCCTTGGACTCAACCGCAGCGGGAGTCCACAGGTGGTAATCGATACGCGGCTGGACAGTTAAGCCGATTCAGGGGGAAGGGTGAATTCCTATTTAAAGCAGACCTCTACACTTACCTACAGCTTTCTCATCTGTCTGCCGTTATTTGTTATCTATGAGGCGCTGATTCTCATATCCCAGCCCGAAACCGATGCGGTAATCCGGCTAAGCGCCGATATCTGGATTCGTCAGATTCTCTTCTATTTCCATGATAACACCCTGCTGCTGAGCTTTATCATACTTGTGGTGCTCGGCGGGGTGATCTTTTACCGGGAGCGGAAAAAAGAGATTAGCTATCACCCGCGATTTTTCGGACTGATGATCGCCGAATCGGTTGTTTGGGCAGTGTTGCTGGCTTTTCTGGTTTCCGGTTTTACGGGGATGCTCTTCAGCCTTACGGCATCTTCGGGCGGTCTTGAAGGGGCGGGCATTACGCGCCTGCAAATGCTGGCCCTTTCCATCGGAGCCGGTTTGTATGAAGAGCTTGTATTCCGGGTGATTATCGTATATGCATTGCTATGGCTATTTAAATTGTTCGTTGAAGAAAAGCCGGCAGTAATCCTTGCTGTGCTTCTGGCGGCCGTGCTTTTCAGCGCTGTCCACTACACCGGGTCTCTCGGTGATACCTTTACCTGGCCGTCCTTCGTGTTTCGTATGCTTTTCGGTCTGGCCCTTAATGCACTGCTGCTTATACGCGGTTTCGGCATCACGGCATGGACCCACTCCATGTACGATGTGCTGCTCGTGCTTTTTCTCTGGAAGTAAGTGCCTGTCCCGGCCGTGCCGCTTTGCGGGACAAAAGGTTAATCGGCTTTCATCAATTGTGAAAAATAAAGCCATTCAGGTCGCTTGGTTTAAAAAATTGTGTTAATTGTAAAATATTATATTATATAAATTTCAAATTTCTTTACGTACTGAAATAGAAATACACCGCCTTTATTAAACGCTTTCAAAAGATTACAAAGCGTATGAAACCGCTTTCAGAGGGAATCCTTATTGATTTAGTTTTCAGCCATTAATACAGAGATAAATTAAAAGGTGGTTGTTATGCGTAATATGATAAAAGTCAGAACGGCTGTGAGAGCCGTAATGTGTGGATTGCTGCTAATGTTCTTCAATACAGAGATGGTTGCTCAGGGTGATGCAGCTCAGGATTTTGAAAATCTGATTTTTGAAGAAACCGAAAACTTCGTGCAGGAAGAGGTCGAGTTCGACGAGCAGGACTGGTTTTTGAGAGCAAAATACCGGCACAAGCCGTCCGGCTTAAGCATGCAGAAACTGATTCAATACGACGGCAGGGAGCGGGTTACCGAGTATGTATCATCGTTCAGCAGAAATCATAAAGTGGCCATAGGTACTGAAAGAAATGCGTTCTTCGATGCTATGGAGAGAGA
>PXDL01000087.1 GCA_003566395.1 Balneolia bacterium
CGCTATAATTTTGCCTTCATATTGCTGCCAGTTCACCTCTTCCAGTGCAAGACGAAAGTCTTTCTCCTTCAGAATCAGCTCCATATACAGGTGGTCTTTCAGGTCGAAAGGCGCGATTTCCTGCTTGCTCCTGAAGGTTTCAAGGTCAAGTGTGATGAGTCCTGAATTGGCAATTTTATTCTCAATCATAAAAAAATCTAAAAGCTAAAGACTGTACAGTTTAAACGGTCGGAAAGGATTCATCAAACAGCAAAAGACTCACCGCATGAACAGGTGCGGCTGGCATTCGGGTTGATGAAATGAAAGCCTTTGCCTTGCAGTCCGTCGGAGTAATCCAGTTCGGTGCCTGCCAGGTATAAAAAACTGCGCATATCAACGACAACCGGTATTCCCTGGCTTTCAAAGATTTGGTCCTTCGAATTTGAATCAGGTTCTTTTTCGTCGAAATCGATTTTGTAGCTCAGCCCCGAACAACCTCCACCCGCAACTCCTATACGAAGTTTACAGCCATCAGGGCGGTTTTCCGCTTCTCTGATTTCCCGGATGCGTTTTGCCGCTCTGTCGCTGATTTTAATTGCCATGTTTAGCTGGGTTGAAAAAATGTGAAGAAAGCGTTGAGCTCGTCCGGTCTCAACGCCATCTTTGAATCAAACGGATTTTACTTCAATTTCGGGATGGATTCTGCGAACCATACTTTCAATCGCATAGAGCGTTCCCGTAGTGGCCGTCGGACAAGTTCCGCACGCGCCCTGATAATGGACCTTGAGAATATTTTCTTCAAGCCCGAGGATTTTGAGTCCGCCGCCGTCGGCCAGCAAATAGGGACGAACCTGATCGTCGAGCATCTGGTTGATTTCAGCCAGTCGCGGGTCGTTTTGGGCTTCTTTACTGGCATGAACTTCTTCGTCGTCTGATTCGAGTGCACCTATAGGCTCTGCCTCACGAATGGGGGGAGCCAGTTTACGAAGCAGCTCATTCCAGTCGGCTTTGCCGTCCTGGGTAATGGTTACGAATTTATCGACATAGTAAACGTTGATCACGTTGTCGATTTCGAAAAGTCTGGACGCTAACGGATCGTTTGCAGCAAGTTCGGCCGATTCATAAGATCGGGTTACGCCTTGCGAGATAGGTTCTTTAAGAACAAATCTGATGGCATCCGGATTCGGAGTACGTTCAATTTCTGCAATCTTGGGCATATAGATAACCTCCCGGTTTTTCTAACTTATTCTGTAGTAATAATTTCTTCATCTTTAAGGGCGGCATCGAGCGTGTGCCATGCAAGGGTGGCACATTTTACGCGGGCCGGTAAATCCCGGACTCCGGAAAACGCCCGTAGCCGTCTCAATTTCGGGTCTTCATCGGCCTCTATCTTTCCGGTGGCCATATCATGAAAACCTCTGAAAATGGTTCTGACTTCATCAATATGTTTGTCTTTAACAATAGTCGTCATGATGGACGCCGAAGCTTTTGAAATCGCGCATCCGTCGCCCACAAAACTAACATCCTGCACGGTCTGATTTTCATCGAGCACCAGATAGACATCGAGCTTGTCGCCGCAAAGCGGGTTGTGCCCTTTCGCCGTATGCGAAGGATGTTCGATGACCCGAAAGTTTCTCGGATTTTTGTTATGATCAAGAATGACTTCCTGATACAAATTTTTAGTGCGGTTAGTCAGTAACATCAAATAATTCGGTTACTTTCAGAAGCGCATCGCGCAGCTGATCAATTTCTTCAAAGGTGTTATAAAAGGCCATTGAGGCACGTGTAGTTGACGAAATACCGTAGCGGTCCATCACCGGTTCTGCACAATGCTGACCTGTACGGACGGCAACTCCTTCTCCGTCCAGAATGGTGCCGATATCGTGAGGATGAACATCTTTCATCACAAAAGATACAATAGCGGCCTTCTGCGGGGCCGTACCGATAAAGGTCAATCCCGGGACTTCTGCAAGCCGCTCGTTGGCGTAACTGAGCAGCTGTTGCTCGTAGTCGTATAAAAAAGTACGATCGTGGCCGTTGAGGTAATCGATTGCAGCACCCAGCCCCACGGCCTGAGCAATAGGCGGAGTGCCGGCCTCAAATTTAAAGGGCAGATCATTCCAGGTGATATTGTCGAAAGAGACGGACAGAATCATGTCTCCCCCACCCAGAAACGGTTCCATTTCATTGAGCAGCGGAAGCTTTCCGTACAGGATCCCAATTCCGGTCGGGCCGTGCATTTTGTGGCCGGAAAAGGCATAAAAATCAACGTCCAGTTCTTGCACGTCCACCTTGAGATGGCCCACGGCCTGGGCACCGTCAATCACAGAAACGATGCCTCGTTCGCGGCACATTCCGGCTATTGTTCGCACAGGATTAACCGTACCCAGCGCATTCGATACATGATTTACGCATACGGCCTTCACACTCGGATCAAGCATAGCTTCGAAGGCGTCCATATCAAGAGTGCCGTCGTCGAGAATCGGTATTACCTTGATTTGAACCCCGGTTCGTTTTGCCAGCATGTACCAGGGCACAATATTGGCATGATGCTCCATATTCGAAACAAGAATGGTATCACCCTTGCCAACACGGCTGTTACCCCAGCTATGGGCAATAAGATTGAGCGCAGCGGTGGTTCCGCTGGTATAAATTACCTGCCGGGTATCCCGCGCATGTATGAACCGCCGAACTTTTTCGCGCGCTCCTTCATACAGGTCCGATGCCTCCTGACTAAGCTGATGCACCCCGCGATGCACATTCGAATGGTGAAATTCATGATAGGCCGTAATGGTCTCCATCACCTTCGAGGGCATTTGCGTTGAGGCGGCATTGTCAAGATACGCAAGGGGTTTTTCCTGCACTTTGCGGGAAAGTATCGGAAATTCCCGGCGGATATCGAGAATCCGCCCGGGAGTTTCATAATGCGTTGCCCTTTGTTTTGTTACTGGAGCTGACATACAATGTGTTTATTAAGCGATGTCCTGGGCTTCCACCGAGGCTCCGGTAAATTCGGCTACCGCGTAGCTTAACTGCTCACGCAGGCTTGGAACCGGAATATTTTCAATTACCTCGAGTGCATATCCGTAGGTTAGCATCTGTACGGCTTCCTTTTTGGATATCCCGCGGCTGCGCAGGTAGAAGAGTTCTTCTTCAGACAGCTGGCCGATGGTTGCCCCGTGGCTGCACTTCACATCGTCTGCGAAAATTTCAAGCTGGGGCTTGGTGAACACATCGGCATTTTCGGAAAGCAGCAAATTGCGGTTTTCCTGAAAAGCATCGATGAGCTGGGAATCTTTGCGTACAAAAATTTTGCCGTTAAAAACCGACTTGCCGGAACCGTTGGCTATCACTTTATGAAGCTGATGGCTTGTGCAGTTCGGTTTGAGGTGATCGAGTACGCTGTGCGTATCAGAAAGCTGATCTCCATCCACAAGCACCAAACCGTCGAGGGTGGCGTGCGCATTTTCAGCATCCACTAAAGAAAGCGGTTGGTTACGGAAAAGAGCGGCACCGTTTGAAACGGTGTAAGAATTATAGTTACTGCCACGCCCAAGCAATGAAGCCACCCTGCTGATATGCACGGCCTGCTTTTGCTCGCGCTGAACTTTCACATGGGTGATGTGAGACTCATCCCCGAGTACGGTTTCCGAAACAGCATTATTGAAATAAGGCCGGTCTCCGAGTCCGATAAAGTCTTCCACCACGATAGCTTCGCAATGGCGTCCGCCGGCAATAAACACGCGGGAGTTACTAAAAACATTGGCATTTCTGGCATCGGTTACATGTATGATGTGAACCGGTTTTTCAACCTTGACTTCTTTGGGGATGAATACCACGGCAACATCCTGCAAAACAGCGGTGTTGAATGCCAGAAAAGCATCTTTCTCGTACCTGGCCACTTTATTGAAATGAGTGACCAAAGCATCGTGTACAGCCGCCGGCGCATTAATTGCAGAACCGATATAGCTGCCTCCCGGCAAGTCTCCAATACTGGAGAGCGCTTCATTATAAACGCCGTTCACGAAAACAACGGTTGATTCCGAAGCCTCCTTTAACTTAAGAGACGAAATCTGATCCGGCGAAACCGAAGCGTTTCCGTCAGCCGGGATAAAAGATTCACGATAAAGCGGCTTCAGGGGAGTCTGACGCCACTCTTCATCACGTGGAGATGGAGCCGGCCAGTTTTGCAGATTTTGGATCGCTTCTTTACGTGCCTGTTCAATCGCATCAACACCGGTGTCAGCCTCAGACGCTTGTACGAACAGCTCCTTAAGAAAATTGGCGTTTGTTGTCTGATTGGCTGTACCCATTATGCTTCTCCATTTACATGAGTATCTGCAACCAACCAGTCGTAGCCCTGATCTTCAAGCTCAAGAGCAAGCTCACTACCGCCTGAACGGACGATTTTGCCGCTCATCAGAACATGAACTTTGTCCGGCTTAATGTAATTGAGGATACGCTGATAGTGTGTTACCAGCATAAACGCGTTATCGGCACTTCTAAGGCTGTTGATTCCTTCTGAAACGATACGAAGGGCATCAATATCGAGGCCGGAATCGGTTTCATCAAGCAGCGCCAAACGCGGTTCCATGGCCGCAAGCTGAAGAATTTCGTTGCGCTTTTTCTCACCGCCCGAAAAGCCGGCGTTCACGCTGCGATCCAGGAATTTTTCATCCATTTCCACCAGCTTAAGTTTTTCGATTATGAAGTCTTCGAATTCAAGCGGATCGAGCTCTTCCCCGCCCCGCTCTCTTCGAACAGCGTTTATCGCCTGACGTATCAGCATGGAATTGCTGACGCCGGGAACTTCAACCGGGTACTGGAAAGCCAGAAACAGGCCCATTCGCGCCCGCTCATCGGGATCCAGTTCAAGAATGTCTTCACCATCAAAAAGCACCTGTCCTTCGGTAACTTCATAGGACGGATGGCCGGCAACAACTTTGGCAAGCGTGCTTTTGCCGCTACCGTTCGGGCCCATGATGGCATGTACTTCACCTTTGTTAATTTCGAGATCGATACCTTTTAGGATTTCGGTATCTTCGCCCTCAACTTTTGCGTGTAAATTAATAATTTTAAGCACTTCAGTATGATTTTTTAGAATGAATAACGGATGATGTTTATCTGCACGGGTATCAACCCACGCTTCCTTCAAGCTTAATGCTCAGCAGCTTGGAAGCCTCAACGGCGAACTCCATCGGGAGTTCCTTAAATACTTCCTTACAGAAACCATTAATAATCAGTGAAATGGCTTCTTCTTCGTCGAGGCCCCGCTGTTGCAGGTAGAAAATTTGATCTTCTCCGATTTTGGAGGTCGTTGCCTCGTGTTCTACCGAAGCGGTATTATTGGCAGATTCGATGTAGGGGAACGTATGCGCCCCGCATTCACTGCCGATAAGCATGGAATCACAAACCGAATAATTGCGCGAACCGTGGGCTTTTTTGCCGATTTTCACCAGTCCGCGGTAGCTGTTCTGTGATTTTCCGGCTGAAATACCTTTGGAGATAATCGTGCTTCGGGTGTTTTTCCCAAGGTGAATCATCTTGGTTCCGGTATCGGCCTGCTGATAATCGTTGGTGAGCGCAACGGAGTAAAATTCTCCGGTGGAATTGTCTCCTTTCAAAATAACGCTCGGGTACTTCCAGGTTACGGCAGAACCGGTTTCCACCTGCGTCCATGAAATTTTAGAGCGTGGACCTTTACAAATACCACGTTTGGTAACAAAGTTGAAAATGCCACCTACCCCGTTTTCGTCGCCGGGATACCAGTTTTGCACCGTGGAATACTTGATATCGGCATCGTCGAGTGCTACCAGCTCAACCACGGCTGC
>PXDL01000337.1 GCA_003566395.1 Balneolia bacterium
CTCCGTTGTATGAATTGACTTCGACACCCCGGGGCGTCAGGTTATCCCGCAGTTTCATTTCGCACAGCTTTTCTTCGGTCGCTTCTTCTTCGTGTAAGACCACGCGGTCAACGTCGTGGTTGCGGCAGAATCGGGGTATCACTTGTTCCGGATGCCCTGTCAGTATAATGAGCCGGGAGTTTATTTGCTCCAGCCGGCGATTCAGCTCTTTAAGCGCATCCATTAAAAAACGAAGCCGAAACGGTCCGGTTTTAGGTAAGCCCGTTTCCGTTTTTGCGTATTGGCGCGGATCAAAAACAAAAACCGGAGTCAGGTGTTCGGTTTTTCTTACAGCCTCATTCAGCGCCTCATTGTCATGCAGACGCAAATCGTTTCGGAACCAGAGCAATGTGTTCATAGAGTATGTTTTAGAAGGCTTTGATAAACCAGGAATTATGGTCGTATTCAACGCCGGAACAAAAATGGAACCGTAGCTTAACCTGCTTATTCGAGGATTTCATTTTTGTGACAAGGCAGAAGACGGGCAAAAGAACGGTTTTGCGAAGCCTTCTTTTGGTTAATGTTCACCCTCCCTAATCCTGTGCGCTGATGAATGGTTCCCACCTTCCTGAAAGCTTTTCCGGCCTACTTGCCCGGCCGCTCACATCATCTCGTTACCCGTTCAACCGTAAAGCCTGACCGCCGTTTCAAACATTTGAGCGTGTGCCCGGGCTGTCAGTTCCTCGGTCGGGGCGTATCCGCCTGAGAGCAGCAAGACCAACGGCAGATTTTTCTCCTTCACATATCCGATAACAGTTTCTTCCCGCTCACGAAGCCCGTGCTCTGAAAGCGAAAGCCTCCCAAAATGATCTGTTTCAAGCGGATCGATGCCCCCGAGATAATAGACTACATCCGGGCTGAAGCTTTCAAATATCCGGTCGAGGGCATCAACGAGAATCCGGAGATAGTCGCGGTCTCCGGTTCCGTCCGGCAGGCCGATATCCAAATTCGACGGTGGTTTTTTGAAGGGATAGTTTTTCTCACCGTGCATGGAAAACGTGAATACATCCGGGTCGGCAGCAAAAATTTCAGCGTTGCCGTTGCCCTGATGCACATCGCAATCAATAATGAGCGCTTTCCGGAACCACATGCTCCGCCTCAGCGTGCGGATGGATATCGCCACATCGTTCATCACACAAAAACCTTCACCGTGGCCCGGCATAGCGTGATGTGTGCCTCCCGCCAGATTCCCGGCCACGCCGTCCTGAAGCGCCATCATCACCGCATTTATCGTACCCTGTACCGCCAGACGGGAGCGCACGGCCAGCCCCGGAGACCACGGCAGCCCGAGCCGTCGTACTTCCCGCTTACCGAGCGTGCCATGCAGGATGCCGTCAATATATTCCGGGGTATGCACAAGCGTGATGTCCTCTACCGAAGCCTGCCGCGGACAAACCACATCCATATCGCGGATTGTACCGGTTTCGGTGAGATAGCGATGGAGCATGGCAAATTTACGCATCGGGAAAACATGTCCCTCCGTAATCGGGGCGTAGTAGCCGGGCGCGTAGCTAACTCTCATGTACTTTTCAGGGTGATGAGGGCCATCATCCGGCCGCTTTTCTCCCTTTCCCGGCGGAAAGAATAAAACTGCGAGGCGTCGTCGAAAGTGCATCCCGGCTCTGTATGAATAGCTGTAGCCGGAATTCCGCAATGATGCAATTCATCGTGAACAAAACGCTTCAAATCGACATGAGGCTTGGGATAGGTCCGGTCAACCACTTTTACCGGAAACTGAACGGCTACTTCTTCTCCCACTTCAAAATTTTTCAGACTGATGCACGGACTGATAAACGCCCCGATGTTTTCTGGTTCGGCCCCCAGCGATTGCATCGTCCGGACTGTATCAGGCACAATTCCCGCCGCCGCTCCTTTCCATCCGGCGTGGGCGACGGCCGTGATTCCGTTTTCTTCATCAGCCAGCAGCACTGCCGCGCAATCGGCCACAAATACAGCAAGGCTGAAACCCGGCCGGTTGGTAACCAGCGCATCGGTTTCCGGATATACGCCCGGCTTATCTACGACCCGGACGTTCTTGCCGTGCACCTGAATCCCCCAGGATGTCAGCAGCGGATCGGCACCGGCATCAAGAAGCCACCGCTCACGATTTTCGGCCGTTACGAGATCGTCATCATTGGTATTGTAGCCAAGATTTAATCCCGGCACGGGGCGCTCAGGCTTGTACCCTGGATTTTTAAGGCTGAAAACGGCATCGATCCGGGGACCGGACTTCCATGTAATTTTTTGAAACGCGGACATAAAGCGAAATTAATAATGATGGCTTCATCCAAAATAACAAACCTGACTCCGGAATGCGTTTCAAAAAAAGGTAAACCTCTCCTCTATTCTTGATGTTTCTTTAATATGCATTTTGAAGTTGCCGAACAACGGAAAACCGATTATTTACTTCGAAAAGGAGATTTACTATGAGTGACTTAAAAGCTAACATCAGCGAGCAAAAGAAAACTGATTCTAAATTTGCAGTCAGTTATGAATTCGGCGAGTTATAAAATCATTTTCCCACTTTCCGCATAAACGGCACCGCCCCAAAAGTGCCGGGTCTATCACTCCCCCTTAAAAAAGTGACTTCAGACGTTGCCCAACTCTTCCATCATCGCCCGGGCGGCTTTTTCCCCGGGAAACGTTTTACCGGTCCAGATACGGAATGAAGCGGCCGCCTGCGCAATGAACATCGTAAGTCCGCCAATCACCGCACGCGCTCCGGCTGAACGGGCTTGCTTCATAAAGGCCGTTTCCTGCGGGTTGTAAATCGCATCCATGCAAACCTTGTCTTTGAGGAACGGGATTTGGGGTTCGGATACGGGAGATGCTTTTGTGTAGGGATGCATCCCAAGCGGTGTGGTGTTAATGATCAAAGCCGATTCGCTGAGGGCGGACTGAAGCTGCTCGTACGCCATCATCCTAACAGGCACACCGTTGAGTGATTCCGGCCATCCGGCCGATGCAGGGTTGCGCGAAAAAACAAGAGCTTCATGCATACCGAAGGTTTTGAGTGAGGCAGCAGCGGCTCGTGCGGCTCCGCCTGAGCCCAAAATTACGGCCCGGCCTCCGGTCAGCAGCAGCGCATGCTCACGCAAAGATTCTTCGAAACCCGTTACGTCGGTATTGTAACCTATCAGGCCGTTTCGGTGAAGATGCACTGTGTTCACGGCACCCACTTCAAGCGCGACGGGATCAATTAAATCGAGCGGCTCCATGATCCGCGACTTATGCGGAATGGTGACGTTAAGGCCGCGAAATCCTTGAAGCCCGAAAAGTTTACCGATCCACGCGAAGGCATCGGAAGGCGTATCGACAGCGTAATATACCGCCGGAATACGATGATGCTGAAGCGCGATATTATGGATGAGCGGGGATTTGCTGTGGGCCACGGGATGGCCGATGACAGCATAAAAAGGTCCGGGAGGCGGTGTGTGTACGAAATCCTGCAGCTGCTTCATGCACGGAAAATAAAGACGCGAGTTGATACTGCGGGGGATTTAGTCCGCAGCTATCCCGGAAGAAGGAAAGGGCAAAAAAAATCAGGGCTGTGCCACTATGTGCACAGCCCTTGAAATGGTATCGGTTTCAGAAATCAGACAGCTGCTTGTTGCTGATCGGAAACTTCACTTTCTTCTACTTCTTCCTTTTCTTTAAACGTACCGCTTTCGACGGCTTGTCTTAAGAAATCAAGGTCTTTAAGAAGCTGATCTTCGGAACTTTCAATAAACGCCTTGAGTTCGCCTTCGGCTTCGCCGAAAAAGGGCCTGTAGTCGAGGCTGAAATCTATGCGAGTGCGCGTACCGTTTTCAAGCGGCGTAAACCGGATTGTACCGGTTTGGTTGAGGTTTCCATTAATGGTGATCCATGCAAAACGCGTATTGCGGAGATCATCAATAATGTTGGTCGTCCATTTATACTCCTCGCCTCCGATTGAAGTTTTGAATTCGTAAGTCTGAGAATTTATTTTATTTACTTCCTCAATTCCGCTCATAAAACGAGGGAAATCGACGGGAGAGTTCAGACTTTCATAAACTTTTGAGAGGGGCAGGTTGACTTCAATGCTTTGATGCGCCATATTCTGAAATTGTACTTCGTAAAGTTAACAGGTTATGATTCGTAACTGAGTAAATCAGTCATCTTGGGCAGATTGTTATATCACTTCCACATTATTGCAAAATTAACATTTTTTTCCGAAAATATCAATTTGGTTTTAGACACTTTATCCGCGCATTTTTTGTTCAGCAGGGCATGTATTTGATATTATTACAGCTTATGCCCGCACCTTTACAACTAAGATATTTATTGTCCGTTGCAGCCGTTTTATTTTTCGGCTTTTTCGCACCGCCTGCATCCGTCGCCCAATCTCAGTTTTCCGGCTATATATCCACCTATACCGGATATACCACCAGCCCGCCCCACGAATTAATTGCCGGGCGAAACCGGCTTCGCCTCAATTTTCGCAACACTTTCAGCGGCGGACGTATCTACGCTTCGGCCGACCTGCGGCATTTGTTCGCCGAATCCGGCGACTCTCTCGACTTCCGGCTGCGGGAACTCTTCATGGATATTTTTTTTGATGATGCCGATCTGCGCATCGGAAAACAGCCGATAGCCTGGGGCAAAACCGAGGGCGATTTCATATTCGACCTCGTCAGCCCCTTCGACCTTTCAGAATTTCTCACACAGGATTTCAGGGAACTGCGCGAAGGAGTCACCGCGGTGAACCTGACCTGGTACTTCGGGCGAAACCAAATTCAATTTGTCGTAAATCCCGCTTTTGAAGCCTCCCGCCTGCCCGATTATGAAGGGCACTGGGGCATCGTTCCGGCCGATATTTTCCCGGTGCCCGCCTCCTTTGAAACCTACCGCCCGGAACGCGTCCGCCTCGCGGATATGCAGTTTGCGGCAAGATACTCGCTGCGCTCGGCAGCCTCCTTCGATCTTGATATCGCCGCCATGTACTGGAGAAGCAGCACGCCCGGCTACTTCAAGGATTTCAGCATAATTAATATCGGAGATATCCGGCTGCCGCTTAATGTCACGTTCCGGGAAACCTACAAACCGGGATTCATCACCGGCGTATGGGGTGAATTCCGGCCCTTAACCGATCTTCGCTTTCCGTTCGAGGCCGCCTTTTTTCAGTATCGTCCCTACGATGTGCTGCCGGGGCCGCTTACCTCCCGGGATCTCAAACGATTCGGACAGCTTACCGATTCCTTAAACCAGAACGATTTTCCGGAACTGTTAGAGCTGCTGGAGCGCTTCAACACCACTCTTGCTCAAGGCTCCGATTCCGGATTTCTTTCGTACCGCCCTGCCGTAAAGTGGATGGCCGGCGTTCAGTACCCGTTGCTGAACTGGAGGAGCAGTGTGCAGTATGTGGCCGATATTGCCCTTGACCATGATTCCGATGTGCTTCAGGAACGGTGGTTTCACGGCCTGACAGTCAGCACCAACCGAAGCTTTTTCCGGGATCAGTTATTGGTGAGAATGCTCGGACGTTACCAGTTTAACGGCGGAGACTACTGGATAAACCCCGAGCTGAGCTGGGATTTACGCGACGGATTAAGCATCACCGGCGGCGCACATCTCTTCGGCGGCCCCCGCCCTGATATCGACTACACCCACCTCAGCTTTCGCCGCTACGGAGCCAACAGCCTCGTTTATCTCTCGGCAGCCTGGTTCTGGTGAAATAGTTTTGAGTTTTAGGTTTTGAGTTTTGAGTTTTTGTCTGCTGATGCCTAAATATGGTTGACGTTTTTAAACTTTCCGCTCACAGTAAAAAAAGCTTTCACTATTTATTATCATTCAAATCTACTGCCTCAGGTCTTGAAACACTGCTTCCGTTTTCCGGGGTTTTCGGATGCTCTTCACCCGTCTTTACTGCCGGAGTTCCGGGAGCTTTGGTTTTCCTGAGGGCGCTGATGTCGGGTTTGATCCAGTAAATGAGCGCGGGAAGGAAAAACAGATCGGCGATAATTGCGGTTAAAATCGTAATGCTCACCAGCTGACCCATGTACATGGTGGAATCAAACTCGCTGTTGCCTAAGGTCCCGAAACCGACCAACAGGATGGCGCTCGTGAGTATAATGGCCCTTCCGGTACGTTCGGTGGTAATACGCACGGCTTCAATGAGATTACGGCCGCGCTGGGTTTCTATGCGGAAACGCGCCAGAAAATGAATGCTGTCGTCAACCGCAATCCCGAATGCGATGGTGAAAATAACGGCGGTTGAAGGTTTGATGTCGATGCCGAAATATCCCATAATACCCGCAATTACGATCAGCGGCATAATATTGGGCAGCAACGATATGAGCACCAGCTTGACGTTGCGAAAAAGCCACGCCATGATCAGCGAGATAAAGATAAAAGCCAGCAGAATACTTGAGGCCAGAGAAAACACGATATTGTCGGTCAGATCGGCTACAAGAATGGTGGTTCCTGTCAGGGTGATCTCTTCATCCGGGAAATGCGTTCGTATGTAGGTGAGCAGCTCATCGCGTATCTGGTTGATGCGGTACGAGCCGGCGTCGAACGCCTGGGTGGAAATGCGCACCTCCTGATAGGAAAAATCGGTAAACTGCTCAAGGGCATCCGCATCGGTGATTTCCATCAGTAAGAGATATTGAGAGATCAGTGCCCGGTTATCCGGCAGCGGCTGTGCGGCGGCTTCCTCCGGAGACATGATGGCATGGATGCGCTCCATAAGCGTGCGCAGCGAACGGGTTTTATCCATTTCATCATACGAAAGCAGTTTTTCCTCCAGCGCTGCTATGCGCCTGAGAAGCTCAGGATCCGTGATGCCGTCTTCCGTACCGGTATCGATAATAATTTCCAGCGGAAACTGAGGACTCAGCCGCTCGGCAATAACGTGGCTGTCGGCTATGAGCGGCGAATCCTGTCCTACATCATCAAAAACAAAACCGTTGACCCGTAGCTGCATAATACCGCTCCCGATTGCTACCGTGAGCAGCAGGGTGATAATCACCACGGCCTTATGATACCTCAGAGAGGTTCGGAAACTCATCCGCAGAAAAGAGCCGATAGCCTCGTGAATGCGCCCGCCCGGAAGTTTGTCTCTGCCCGTATCCCGGAAAAACGGCATCATGGAAGGCAGTAGAAAAATGGTGATGATATAGGCGATGATCACACCAATGGCCGTGTAAAGCCCGAACGTGCGCATCGGAATTACGTTGCTGGTAAGCAGGGTGGCAAAACCGATAGCGGTGGTCACGCTGGTGAGAAATGTGGCACTGCCGAGAACAATCAGACTCTCGCGCATGGCGGTGGAGCGGTTCATCCCCACAAGCCGGTTGTCGCGGTATTTGGAAAGCATGTGAACTGAATCGGCTACGCCCACGCACAAAAGAATCGGGGCGATGGTGCTGGTAAGGACCTCAAAATAGCCGCCGGTTAGATAAAGCACGACCACCGTAAACAGAATCGTAAGCCACACAATCATGATGGGAATGACCACCCCCTGCACATTCCGGAACAGAAACCAAAGCAGCAGAATAATCAGCACCGACGAAATAGTGATATAGAAAATTATTTCGCTGTTGAGCACATTCACGTATTGATTTCTGAAATACGGGATTCCCGCGATGTAGTACTCAAGCCCGTTCTGACTATCCAGAATTTCAATGAAATCATCGATTATCTGCTGACGTACCGGGAAGTTGTTGTCTTCCTCGTCAATAATCAGATACACCGCCGTAAAGGTCGCGTCGCGGTTTATGAATATACCTTCATTGAACGGATCGTCGGTTATCTCGCTCAAAATGCCGCCGTTATTTTCAAGACCGTTAAGGTATGGCTCGGCCTCAAGTCTGCCGTTCACATTCCGCAGACGCTGTGCATCGAACAAGCTGCGGACCTCGGCCACGTGTTCGATTTCGGAGAGTTTGGTAGTGAGCGTACGGAGTTTTTCGAGAAAGTCCGGGGAGAGGACGTTATCATCCTGCAACCCGATTACAATGGCGTTATCGTCACGGCCGTACTCTTCGGAGAAGCGCTGGTAGGCGTCGATGGTGGGATCATTTTCAGGGAAAAAGCCTTCGAGCGAAAAATCGGCCTCCACATTAAGTACCGGATAGACCGAAGCCATAGCAAGCAAAACGGCGATAACAAGAACCGGGCGCCTGTTTGATAAAATAAAATCTGCTAAACGTTCCAAGAAAGCGGATGTAATAACGACAATAAGTTGAGCCGTAGTAACATCATCCGGAAGGATTTACATTCCTGCTGACGACTTAAAAATGATGAATAATATTACAGCTCCAGCAGTATAAGCTGTAAGGTCTCGTCTTCGGGTATAACGGACAGGTTTTCCAGATTTTCGGAATCCGTATCTGAAAGTACTGGAATCAGCTTTCGGCTGAGTCGTTCGGCTTGATGGAGCGCATCACCCAGAAAAAGTCCACTGCTGATCCAGGTTACCGGTGTATTCCGCATTGCGGTTATGAGCAGTATCCGGGACGGTTTTTCGGAAATGAACTCCGGCATCCCGCTGATGATTTTTGCCCGTTCCTTGCCGCTGATTTCATGAATCTTGAGGGACCGTTTCTGAGCCCGGCAACTCAGGTATTCATCCAGACAGTTCCCGTAACTTGAGGCCCTTTCCCGGCCACTGATTAGTTTATCGCTGCCGTCATATACGTAGGCCACAAGCTGGGGCTCATCGAAGCGGGGAAATGTACGCAGCACAGGTTTCAGGCCGGAAGATTTCATGATATGCTTCAGTGTGGAGAGCAGTAGTCCGCTTTTTTTGTAGATGAGGGCATCCGAAGCGGGATCGGCGTTATCCTTGTTGAGGAGATTTCCATCCAAAAAAAGCTCAAGCATATCACCTCTGTACCGCACCCGGCTTCCCGGGCTGATATTCCATGAAGCCATTTTTTTTCCGGCAAGCATCATCATATACCGGAGATTTTCGGAAGCGGATTTACCGGAATTCGCCTTACCGGAAACGGAGTTCGGCCTGGAGTGCATGTGGAGTTTCTTATTTGGAATGTATAGCCGTTTTGTTAGCTCATTTGTCGAATGTGATAATGTTTGCACTGCCGTTTTCCTGGCGGGCACTTAGCGAAAAATGAACTTCAAGTTCCTCATGCGCTCTTATAAGTCCGAAAAATGCGCTGGGAGGATCAATTTCAAAATCTCTCATATTGATGGTTTTCTTACCAATCAGCCGGAATTTATTCTCTTCGCACGGCTCAATGTCAACCATCACGGTAATGTCTTTACCAACTCCGGCTACGGTAATCGTGCCTTCAACCTCCAGCTGAAAAGGATGGCACTCCGGTTCCAGATTGGTGATAAGCTTCGAACTATGGTAATCGAACTGTATCTCAGGATGATCTTCGGCTTTCAGGGCGTTGTAGAAATCGCGGTTCATCCGGCGCTGACCACAATCGAATTCCAATACAGGGATGTTGAGGCGCACATTGCCGTTCTCCTTAAGGTCGTCGGCATCCCGAGTCTCGGCGCGGCCGATATCAGCATAACCCACCACATGACCGGCTTTACAATTAATGTCATCCAGGGTTGAGCTTCCTTCAATCCACAAGCTGCTTTCTTCTTCGATGAGCACAATACGATGCTGAGCAGTTGCAAATGATGCGAGAATCATCAGCATTGCGAGTGAGAATATGGTGATGGAGATAGTTGATGGTTTCATATCGGCCTCTCTGTTAATTTAAGAAGGCGGAGGCATGCACACATGCAGCGGCCTCCGCGTTTGAGGTCATAATCGGTTGTTACCTGGACATGAGTACCAGATTATAATGAATTTCAATGTCTTCATCTGCCCGAACCGTACCGAGCATGGCGGAAGGACGGTCTATATTAAAATCACTGAATTTAAGCGGAAGCTTTCCGTTGATCAGAAATCCGCCGTTTTCCGTTGGCATAACATCTGCTGTAAAAACGACTTCATGATCTTTGCCCGCGGCGTTAATCACACCGTTCACTTCAACTTTGTAGCCGTTTTCTCCCTTTTCCACGATTTCACTACTGTTCATTGTGAAGGTGATCTCGGGATGATCGTCTTTGTTGAGATAGTTGTGGATGTTGCGCGTGAGCCGGCGCCCGTCACCGTCGATGTTTTCAACCGGAACCGTGAAGGAGCCAAGCTGAAATACAGTTGAAGGGTTGGAACCATTGGATTCAAGCGCTTCGAGATCGATGCTGAATTCTGCGTTTATAATTTGTACATCAGCATCCCAGCTTCCGACTGTAGAGCCGCCTTCGATAGACATGCTGCTTTGCCCGTTGTCGATGAAAAAGCGGGCTGCATCGGTTTCGGAAGGCTGTGCCATTGTAATAAACGGCAGAATCAGGATAATCAGGAGTGTAGGTAGTAGTCGCATTGTTTTTTCCGTTTTAAAAACCTGCCGGATAAGTACGTTCCGGCAGGTGTGTTTAGGCTTGTTGAAAAATTTGATGTCGTTTGCCAAGTCAGAAGCTGATTACTGCTTCGAGCATCAGGCCGCTGAATTCGCCTTCATGGAATACGGAGGTGTCGCTGAATCCGTCGTAGGTTTGGCGCACATACTCAAGTTTGGTGAGTACATTGCGTGTGAGAAACCATCCGCCGCCTACGTTGATGCGGGAGATATCAACATCCTGACCCTGGTTTGTTTCGCCTGTTACGAGGTTGTAACGGCCGCCCAGATAGAAGTCTTCACTCTTGCCGAAGCGGTAGAGAAGCTCTGCAGAATACTGATTGAAAGTTCTTCGGTCGGTCTCGGCCTGGGCTTTGCCGCTTGCATTCTCGAACACTCCGAAAAACTCGAGGCCTTTGTACTTCACAAATGGGTTGATCATAAATGCTGTCAGTTCATTTGAGAAAGCGGGATCGAACCGGGGAATTCTGAACTCTGAAGAGCTATCGGTTAAAATGTTGTAGTAGCGTGAGCCTGCGCGGTCGCCTGCATACAGAAAGGTACGCTGGGACTGACCTGTGTGGTAAACCGAGCCGGTGAGGCGGAACCGCAGGTCTTCGTTAATCTGTCGGTCAAAACCAAGCTTACCAATCAGGGAAACATGGGTTTGCAGTTGTCCTTCCGGTGCATCAACTACCGACTGATTCAATTTACCGTTGGTAAGGCCGGCCATTGCGATGAAACCGTCTTTGCGGAATAATACTTCAGCACCTACTTCGGTGGTGAAAGCGTCCATAATCAAGTTGCCTACGAACGGGTTGTACATGGTCTGGGCATTATCGCTGCGGCGAAAGTGCGCATCACCGTAGTTATTCTGCATGTGCCCGACTTTGATTGTCAGATACTGCATGTAGTCTTCCATGAAACCATGCTCAATGAAATCGAGGCGATCGATTTGCATATAACCGCCCTTAACATAAGGCTGAGAGTGGTGGCGTGAAGAAAGGTAGGTGCGAAGGTGCATTCTCAGCCCGCTGTAAAGCTGTGCGTCGATATCAAGATTAGACGTAGCCAAATTAAAGTTCGGGCTTATGTCTGAGATAGGAACGTTTCCGCTGTTGCTGTGATCAAGTGCCTGGAACTGAAGGGTATTTGAACCGCCGATACGAACATTCAAACCTGTAAATTCGACATCGGTGGTTTTGGGTGCTTCAAAAATATTTAAACCGGTTTGGTCCGGAGCCCGGTAATACTGGAGATCTCTGGACTGCTGCGCCTCTGCAGAAACCGCCTGCATGGCAAATACAACCGTTAACACAATGAGTTTAATTATAATAGTGTTTTTCATAATGCTGTCTTTTTTTATGAGAGGTGGTCTTAAGTAAGTAAGCATGAAAGCTTGTTGTTTTCTTCGACCACAATCTAAGACCGCCCCGGTAATTTGCTTGTAAGGTTTAGGTACAGCCTTTTGTAAGGGAAGAGATGAAGAAGTTGTAGGGGAATTCCTTACAAGATTTCGCTCTTGTGTTTAGTTCAACTGTTCTACACACTCAGCTGTCAGCAATAAAAACAAAAAAATACGGCCGCAATCTCTCTTGGGGCTGTTCTGTGTTCAGCGCTCTCTTGGCCGGAATCGCTGCAGGTATTCAGCAAACGGATTTACCGCTTAGGCGTCATTCAGGTTCAACCGCCGTCAACCCACTGAATAGCGGCACGCGTAAGATCATGGGCTGATTCCATCCCCAGTTTTTCACGTATCCGAACTTTATAGGTTTCCACCGTTTTTACCGATACATACATTTTCTCGGCGATCTCTTTGTTCGTGCTCCCGCGCCCTGTAAGTTCAAAAACCTCAATTTCCCGGTCACTGAGTATTTCAAGAGGCGACAAGTTTCCTTTAGGAGCATTTCCCATCGCCTGCTGAAGCAATCGCGCATTCATTACGTCACTCAGGTAAACACCGCCCGCAAAAATTTTGTCGAGCGCTTTAGCGAGTTCTTCTGCCGCCATCTGTTTCATCAGATAGCCGTTGGCACCTGCACGAAGGGCGCGTTCGGCATAGGTTTCTTCATCATGGCGCGAAACCATTAATATCTTCACCTCTTTTTCAAAACTTCGAATGTGCTTCACGAACTCGATTCCGTTCATCCCGGTTAGAGAAATATCAACAACGGCACCGTCGGGTTTCAGCTCCTTAATTGCCGTAATCGCTTCCTCGGCCGATGACAGCTGGGCACACACTTCATATTGAGCCGACTCATCAAGAGTCAGGGCGATGCCTTTACGGATCAGCGGGTGATCATCAACCAAAAGAATTTTTTTCTTGCTCATATAAAGTTATCAGGGATTTGGAAGGATGCATTCAATAATCGCACCGCCTTGAGTGTGGTTGTGTTGTTCGAAGTGTCCGCCGATCAGACGTGATCTGAATTCCATTATTCGAACACCTAACCCCCGGTTTAGTCTCCAGTTCGGCGGGAAACCGGTACCGTTATCCTGAATGAGTACGTGGAGATCAGATTTGGCAACCCGTAATTTCACCTGCACTTTTGAAGCCTGCCCGTGCTTTACGGCATTGTTTATGGCTTCCTGAATAATTCTGTAAATATTTTCGGCCCGGTTTCTCTCGGCGATATCTATTTCATCATCCGAATCCACACTGCATTCAATCCGGAAAAGCTTCTCGGATTGCCGGGCCAGATTTTCGATTGCGGCAACAAAACCACCGTGATCCAGATCAATTTTCACCAGCCCGCGTGCCAGGCCCCGGGAGTATTCATCGGCCTCTCTCACAAGGTCGCTAATTTCCTGCATATCGCCTGACAGTTCATGGGCTTGCTTTTCAAGTTTCACGGCAACCCTGCGGCTCAGCATTCCTATACCGCTGAGCATCTGTCCCAGCCCGTCGTGCAAATCCTGGCCGATCCGGTGCCGCTCATGTTCGCTGATGCGCATTACTTCCTGCTCCAGCCTGCGCTCTTCGGTCATATCCCGAAGGATACCTGTAAACTTCCTCTTTCCGTCGGTATGGTATTCACTAACAGCCAGGTACATTGGAAAAACAGAGCCGTCTTTACGCTTTCCGGACACCTCCCGCCCGATTCCGATAATCTGCTTCTCACCTGTCTGCTTGTATCGTCTGATATAGCCGTCGTGCTCTTTTTTATAAGGCTGTGGCATCAGAACATGCACGTTTTTTCCCACCACTTCGCTGTCTTTAAACCCGAAAAGCTGCTCGGCAGCCTGATTGAACGTTTCGATGCTTCCACGATCATCAATTGTTATGATGGCGTCCACGGCCGTATCAAGGATGGTGGTGGAACGGGTTTCACTTTCTATTCTTTTTCGCCTCTCAACTGCACGTAATTTTGATGTCGCCAAAATGTCGGCAGCAATCCGAAGCACCGTGCGATCGAGGGTGATATCAATTATATTCACATGGTAGCGAAGGCGAAGAATTCCAACTGTGGCACCCATACTGTTCAACGGAGCACAAATAAAACGAGAGCCGTCTTTAAGCTCAGGCCGGCAGTTGATGATCGGATCTCCGCATTCAACACATTCCTCATATTCCGACTTATTGCTGATTTTCCTGTCCATTCCGTGCTTCAGTGTTCCCTTCTCACTGATATACGACTGTAGGAAAAGCTCCCCTTTATCATCATACTCAAGATAGGAGCACGTATTGGCATT
This sequence comes from Balneolia bacterium, assembly GCA_003566395.1. Lineage (GTDB taxonomy): Bacteria > Bacteroidota > Rhodothermia > Balneolales > Cyclonatronaceae > Cyclonatronum. The sequence continues at coordinate 14,121 of PXDL01000337.1, forward strand.
GTAATACTCCGTAAGCCTGGTCATCACGCTTCCCCTTATTCCGATTTCGTCTTTATCGGAAAGTGCGATGCGGGTAAGGCTGTGGATTAGGTTGAGGCGGTCAAGCAGCTGTTCACGCATCTGCCCGTGATTGTCCCGGTGGTGATTTCGCACCAGACTTATTACATATTCAGAGAATAAATGAAGGCTTCGGTGGGGCATCTCCACAAAGTGGTGATATCCTGTTTCGAAATCACTCCCCGAATTTTCCGACGGTATCTTCTTATCATGGCTTGCATACAGCCAGATAAAAACCGAATCCGAACCCGTTTTTATGGCAATTTTCTCCCTGTCAGCTTCATCGATATTCAGACCGATTACTGCTTTTTGGCTGGTGAGGTCCAGCTTATTGAGTTCGGAAAATCCGGAAATCAATCGGACTTCAGCCTTCAGTTTTTCACCTGCTTCCACCAATGCCTTCCCGAAGTCGTCTGGTAATGCGAAACCGATTAACGTCATATTAAGCCTTTAAATAGCTCGTCACCTTTGTAGCTTACAGTCGAATAAATACTGCGTCAGACTTCATTGTTTCAGTCTGCCTAACGTACTTATTTCGAAGGCTATTTACAATAACATAATTTGTTACAACAAGTATTTTCTGTAAAAAAGCATAGTTATAACCTGAGTTCGGTTAAAAATGTCCCTCTCTGAAGAATTAAACTTCCGGAGTGACTATTCAACTCCGGCATTTGCCGAGCCCGCATTTGTAAAAAAAACTCAGCCTACTTTGTTTATATCTTAAGAATGTCCACTGATACAGTAACCTGTAACTGCTTATCTTTTCGTCCGCACAAAAGGTAAAGGATGACTATTTCAACATGGGAGTTGCATGAATTCATCCAACCTAATGGGGTTCGATTTAGATTTACTCTAACAAAAGCAGCATATTATTCTTACAATCCACTTTCAAAGAATGTTACTGGTGTTAACCGGACACCAATGATCGAAAATACTGGATTTTTTAGGGTTTTTAGCTTTCACCTGAAGGCTAAGCTCCAAGCTCCCGGAAGGAGTCATTATCACTGGAGGTAAATAACTCCCGCCATCACTGCAAGCAAAACAACCCAAAGTACAATCGCATACGGACTGAATTTTGTCTCTTCCCTTTTTTCGCGCCAGCTTTTCGGGGTAACGCCCTGGGTTAACAGGGTGAGTATGCCGGCCAGATTAAAGCATATTACGTAGGTAAAGGTTAGAATACCGGCTCTTCGGGCCAGCTCGTATTCACCTGCTCCGATAAACAGTCCGGTTGCCACAAGCGGGGGAAGCAGGGCAACGGCCACCATCACCCCGATAACAGCTGCTGAAATTCCTCTCGTAAAGGAAAGCACCCCGGCAATACCGGCCGCAATGCCCAGGGCTATATCTCCGTATGAAACCTCTGTCCGGGTAATCAGCTCCCTGGCATCCACTGCTACTTCAAGTATGAAGCCGAGCAGAATGGAAAGAATGAAGGCCAGAAAAAACCCGACCGACAGCGATTTAAGCGAGCGTTTCAGCAATTTCTGATCACCCAGGGTTGTGGCCAGCGACAACCCTACGTTCGGGCCGAGCAGGGGCGCAATTACCATAGCACCGATCACAATTGCCGGGTTATCACGAAGCATACCCGTTGCCGCCACCACCGTACTCATAGCGGTAAGCGTCAGGTAAACTCCGGATAGGTCCACCATTTCCTTGACGTCTTCATACATTTCCACCGTTGAAATCCGGTGGACTTTATCTTCATCGCCGTTTATTGAGGCCGGATAGCCTGAAGGCCTCACACCCGGATGTGAGCCGGATTCTTCTTCATCTTCTTTTTCCTTTTCCTCTGCTTTCGGTATGGTGGCCTCAACCGCAAGCAGCACGAGCCTGAATTTGTCGTAGCCCTCTCCGATATCCGAAGCCTGACTCATGATGCCTTCAGAGTATTCCACCTCGCAAAGTACACGTATGGTCTTTCCCCCGTCTTCGTTCTTTTCAAGCCACATATCAACCATGTTCTCGCGATCAAGGGATTCATCGATATCAGGCTTCTCGGGCGGACAGTAAATTTCGATTAAACGTAGTGCCATAGGTCGTGATTACGCAGCCCGTTGCAGAAATGAGGCCGCCTTAAATGAAAAATGATTCCGGCAATGTTATATATCCTGCATACATTGTATCAGAAACCACGGCAAAATCGTTCTTTTGCCCGTTTTCTGCCTCTCATTAAAAATAAATCCTTCTTCCAGGTAGTTCTATTAAAAGAGCTTAGGTGGACTGTATAGCCCAGCCTCCTTATATTTAAGTTATCTTAAAAATGTGGTAACCGGCTTTTCTGACAACCTAACTCTGAGCCGCTATTCTACATTCACCTAATTATACCCTAAAAAAATATGCAATCAATAAGAATTTCATCGCTACTAAAATTACTGTGCGTGCTGAGCGCACTTTCCATCGCAGCCTGCACATCTACCGGTCAGGGCGCGCTAATCGGTGCCGGGGCTGGAGCTGCCGGAGGAGCTATTGCCGGCGCAATCCTTGGTGATACCGCTAAAGGTGCTATTATCGGGGCTACCATAGGCGGTGCCGCGGGAGCTATCATCGGTTCACAGATGGACCGCCAGAAAGAGGAACTTGAAGAAGAAATTGAAGGTGCTACGATTGAACGGGTTGGTGAGGCTATTGCCATACGCTTCGATTCGGGTCTGCTTTTCGGCTTCGATTCGTCCACCCTTTCTCCTACGGCGCAAACCAACCTCCAGTCTCTTGCTAACAGCCTCGAGACCTACGACAATACCGATATAGTGATTGTCGGGCATACCGATTCCGTCGGATCCGAAATTTACAATCAGGGCCTGAGCGAGCGTAGAGCGCAATCAGCTGCCGATTACCTAAGCTCGATCGGCGTGGATTCATCCCGGCTAATTGTTGAAGGCCGCGGTGAAACCGAGCCTATTGCCGATAACGACACCGACGAAGGCCGCAACCTCAACCGCCGTGTGGAAGTTGTGATTATAGCCAATGAAGAGTTTCGTGAAGAAGTCCAGGATCAATCGTAGTCGCATACTGAAAAAGCGGAATTAAAATTCCGCTTTTTTTAGACATAGTGAATGGCAGCGTTGGTTTCAGGGTTTTATTACTAATTTTCCATGTTACAACAACAATCGGAAGTCATTGAAATAATTCTCTTTAATTAACTTATATCTTTAATTCCAGACTCTTATGTTTAGTTTTTCACAGACAATGCGCGACACGGGTTACCTGATAATCCGCGTGGGAATTGGTTTTATGATTATGCTCCACGGCTTCCCGAAAATTATGGGCGGACCGGAAACCTGGGAACAGATCGGCGGAGCCATGGGTAACCTGGGTATTACCTTCGCCCCTGTCTTCTGGGGATTAATGGCAGCTTTAACCGAATTTTTGGGCGGCATTTGCCTGATGCTCGGGCTTTTCCATCGTATAGCTGCACTGTTTCTTACATTTACGATGTTTGTAGCCGTAGTCATGCACATTTCAATTGGAGACCCTTTTATGCCCAAAATTGCTTATCCGCTTGAGCTCGGCATCGTTTTCATCGGCCTGTTTTTTATGGGTCCGCGAAAATGGGCAATAGATAACGTTATAAGAAAGAAGAAGCAGGATTTGTGATAACGAATTACCCTATCAAAAAAAGCCTGACTGCCAACGGTCAGGCTTTTTTTGTTTCAGGAAATTTTCTTTTTCCGGCTCAGTTGTAATCAGGGTGATGTCAGCTCTTCCACAATACGTTCGGCCCGGTAGATATGGCGCAGGGCTTCGAGCATTCCGCGCGAATCGACGGATATAGCGCGCGCGTGGGTGTCGGTATAGATGAAATCACCGGAAAGTGATTCAATATTCCCGTCAAAAATAAGTCCGACCAGTTCAAGATCGATAGACAAAAGTGGTGAACCGGAATTCCCGCCTATAATGTCATTGGTTGAGACCAGATTCAGCCGTGTCGAGAGGTCAAAACTGCGGGGCAGGGTGTACCAGTTTGCCGGAATCGTCCACGGCTCTTCCCTGCCGTGCGCATGGTGCCGGTTGAAAAGTCCGTAGAACGTGGTAAAGGCAGGAGCTCGTGTGCCGTTGTAATCATATGAAGCCACGCGTCCGTCCTGGAGACGAAGCGAAAATGTGGCGTCCGGCGGAACCGAAGTGCCGTGAATTTCAAAACGTGCCAGACCTATCTGGCGCTTCAGTCGCTCTTCCTGTTCTTCGAACCCGGCCATTCGTCCGTTTAGCTGTTCGAAATGCGGACCATATGCCAGTCCGAAGGCTACGCCGGGATCGTTTTCATCCACGCCGTTTTCCAGCATCGCCAAGGTAGCTTCAATGCTGGTAAGACCGGATGCCGACATGATTTCCTCCGCAAAAGCTTCGGGGTCCAGACCACCGCTAACATCGCTAAAACGAACCGGTTGATGCTCATCGCCTGCCGCCACCTCGCCGGTCGCCTGAATGCGTTTCATCCTTGTTTTGATCATTTCAAGCTCAAGTTCTTCCGGCCACTCTATGGTTCGCTGTATCAGCGATTCGTAAAATGAAGCCGCCTGTCGGTTGCCCCTTTCCTGCGCAGCCTTAATCTGCCCAAGAAGTACAGCCCGCTGAAGCGTTCCCGACGAGAGAATTGTGCCGGGATTCAACCCTAAGAGCGCCTGATAAGCCGACTTAAAGCTGCGTTTCTCTTCTACCAGAGCTTCTATTTTTTCATGCGTGTCCCCAAACTGCCCGGACAGAGCCTCATCTCCGGTTATAGTTTCTCTGAATCTGAGCTCCGCCTGATTCCGACGCCCCATAAAATAATCATCTTCAAGGGTTTCCAGCGCGCCTGTATAGGCCTTAACCGCATTTTGGAGCTGGAAAACGTAGTTTCGCAATTCCAGCCCGGCGGCCTGATCCGGGTCTATTTCCATAAATGTGAGAAAGTCAGTGGCCACATTATCAAGCAGCGACAAGAATGCAGGGTGAGCAACATCACGCTCATACTCAAGCTGTGCGATGGTGAGCAACCGATCTGTTGAACCGGGGTTTCCAACCACAAAAACCGCATCTCCTTCTCGCGCGCCTCTTTCCGACCAGTTGAAGTAATATTCAGGCTCAAGAGGCCGCCCCAGGTCGTCATACGCGCGGAGCAGCGCCATATCGAGGGTGTAGCGCGGATAGGTAAAATTATCGGGATCGCCGCCGAAGTACCCGATTTCCAGCTCGGGCACCATCACCAGACGCACATCGTCGTAGCGGTGCCATGTGTAAGCAGAATAAAGGGCTCCGTTGTACAAACCGATGACTTCAACTACAATATTATCATCCCTCAAGTTGTTCTGAATGCGCTCTTTTTCCAGCTCCTTGGCCGCTTCAATTACAGAAGAAGTCCGATCTTCATCATCCATATCGTTGAGGGCGGTCTGTATGGCATAGGTTACATCCTCTATGCCGATCAGCTGATCCACATAAAAGCCTTCAATTTTCCGCTCGTCGGATAGCGTACTCGCATAGAATCCGTCGTCGGTGAGGTTTTCTCCTTCCAGAGTAACCGCAAGAACCTCGTCGCGGGTGCAGTGATGATTGGTAAGAATTAGTCCCCTCGGAGAAACAAAAGAACCCGAACAGTTCGGAAGACGGACCGTACCCCGTTTGGCTTTTCGCTTCCAGTCGTCGGTTAGATCAAGACCGTACTCCTCCATAAAATAGGAAGAGGGGGCGTGCTCAAACGTCCACATTTTACCGTTATCAAACGGTTGAGGCTCAACTACGGGGTAGCTGCGTTCAACAGCATCCGAAGTCTTTGCGGGGGCTGATTCCTGAGGAGTTTCCTGTACGGACGATGGCGTTGTACAGGAAATCGTTACAACTGCTAATATCAAAAAAGCCGTACTGAGCGGCTGTGAAAGTAACTTTCGGATCATAAGCATGGGATTGGTTAGGTCTGTAAATGTACAGATATTTTTATTTCGATTTCGGCCGGTCCATCCCTGATTATATGAAATATTCACCCTAAAATAATAGCAGGCTTTGCAAAACCGATCTTTTGTCTTATCTCAAAAATAAAATCCTCGAATTGACAGGCTGCGTTGCCGTTTCATTTTGGTTCCGGCGTTGATTCCGACTGCAATTCCTTGTTTGCCAAAGCCTGCTAACGCTCAACTATACAGGTCGTTACCGCGCTTACATTAGGGGGGATTGGTCAGACTTGCTTAACAAGGTGTAATCCTTCCATGAAGCGTATTTCGGTTTATATACGCATTTCTAAATGATAGCATGCAGGATTATAAAACAGCTTCTCATTTTAATCTAAAACCGGCGACAACGAGCATAAATTAATGCGCATTTTTCTTACTTGCAGAAAACCCCTGAAAAGTTTCGTTTTGCTAATCCGCCTCAATCGTTACATTATAGTATAGATTACAACATGAGAAGGCATCAGGGCCAAACGGCCGGTGGTGTCCGATTTTTTTAACCCAATAAAACTCTACTCATGAACTCTTTCAAAATTATTTTTTTAAATATAACCCTTTCGGGCCTGTTGCTTCTTTTCCTTGGTATTACTGTCCATGCGCAGCCTTCCCCCTCCGACCTTGCCGATCAGATAGAGGAAGCACATACGCGCTATCTGAGTAATATTGAGACCCTCACCATCACCTACGAAAGTGAGATGATCGGCTCGCAAACCGTACGCTACACCAAACAGATGGAAGACGGCCTCCCCGTGCTGAAACCCGATAACGGAGATGATGAAGACCCGTTTAGTATTTCAGGCAACAATTCCAAAGAGATGCGTGCATTCGTAACCGGGGCAAGCTCCATCACTAACGACACCTACAACGGGAAGTCTGTTTACCGGATATTTGTGGATGATCCCCAGGTTTTTGAAGACATGCAGTTTGATCCCGAATTCGACGACGAGTTTGATGACGACAATTGGGAAACCTCAAAAGCAACCGCCTGGATAGGCCGCGATGATTTCCTTATCTACCGCATGGAATTCGATGTGAACGAATCAGGCAACACGATGAAGGTAATTATGAAGATGGACGACTACCAGACTTTCGAGGGTATGCCTGTTCCCATGCTTACCGAAATGGAAATTGAAGGCTTGGAAAACATGATGTCCGACGAAGAATACGAGGAAGCAAGGCAAGCGATGGAAGAGCTTGAGCGTGAACTCGAAAATTTACCTGAAGCCCAGCGTGAAATGATAAAGGAACAGATGGCTCCTCAAATTGAGCGTTTTGAACAGATGATGGCGGGTGAAGGAGCCGGCGCCATGAAGACGCGCGTAACCGATGTTCGCGTAAATGAATAAGAATCTGATTGCGGTATCGGCCGCCTGATTTAGCTTATCAAACGAAAAAGCCTCCGGGAGTACCAAACTCACGGAGGCTTTTTTATGAAATCGGTTTAGCAGAATCTATTCAAAATCTGTATTCAGCCGGTAGCGTGCAATCCGGTTGTTGCCTTTATCGGCTACGTAAACTACCCTGCGGAAATAGGCTACCCCGCTTGGATCACGGAATTCCCGCGGCCCGCTTCCGGTACCTCCAAACGATACGTTGATGGCCCGTGTAGCCGTAGAACCCGGCGGAGGGTTGACTCCCTCGATGCCGTTAGACTGAAACAGGTGAAGGCTGTCGGTTACGGCGTCAACGACAAAAATCTGCGCGCGCTCATCACCGGAGAACGCTATTCCGGTAGGATTGCGGAATTTGTCCTGCTCATATAAGAATGAATCAGCTCGGGTGGTATCCTGGTTGAGCAGCGCCGGATTTGAGCGATATTCAAGGCCGTCCGGTGTTATTTCCGCATTTATCCAGAGTACACGAAACGCTATTTCGCGCTCGGGTGCCCCCTGTGCGATCAAAAAGCTTCGGTCGGAGGTAACGTTATCCCGTTGGGGCGGGGTGGCAAAACTCGCGATATCATTAACCGATACACTGCTCAGCAGTGAAGGTGCATTGGGGTTCAGGGTACGTATCTGAGAAGTATTCCTCATCAGGCTGGTTAGGTTGCCCTCGCTGTCGGTTTGTTTGGCCATCACGAGTATCGTATTATCCTGAGCCACGGCTTCACCGGTCCGGTTTCTCGGGCCGCGACGGGTAATATAAACATCGTTATTCGCCAACGTAGCAATACCCGTTAGTTCAACCAGCTCGTCGTTATCGGGACTGTCCCGATTCAGGCGTGCACGTTGCGATGAAGTCGTGGCGCGGCTGGCATCCATCCAGGGATGAACCATAACCTGAACCAGCTCAAGCGGACCAGCACCGTTTGCATTACGGATTTTATAGACGGCCGGAAGATTCCAGGTGATATCGGGACTGACGGCCGTAACTACCGTATCGTAGCGCGCAGCCACATAAACGTTCAGCAGACGATCCTGAGATACCGAAACGGCTCCGCTTAGATCTACATTACTGTTTACGATGTCAAAATCGGCACTTGAGGAAATC
>PXDL01000440.1 GCA_003566395.1 Balneolia bacterium
AATCTATCAATTGGGTTCTCTCTTCAAACGTGTGATTCTGCATGCCCTCATCAAGCTTATCAATAAGCTCCTGTGAAAGTTGCTTTTTGTCCATGATAAGAATTGCCAGCAGACGAGGCATAAACTCAGCTGTATTCCATAGTTCTAAGGCTAACTCGTGATCTTTTTTAATCTTCTTCGCAATTTTCCGTAAGTCACCTAATTTTGTGTCTGTGCCATTAATTTGGTCAAAGATAGTTTCTGCATTTGAAGAGAGTTTCATAACAGTTTTTTTTATGTGCTGACACACCCAAATCATTTACTCAAATAGGTGCGATTCGCGTACACGATATTCCTGATTAACTACGATTACCAACCGGAATGCTATGATTGCTCAACCTCAATCAAATCTTCCAGAAACTCCGAACGCTGCTGATACAAACGCGCTTCACGAATTTTAGCGAATATTCGGTGCATCATGTCTTCGGAGCTGTAATGAATGGCGTTGGAAAGGTCGGTCTGCCGCACCCGATACTCGTTCCACGCATCCTGGGTGTCATCGAGCATAATGCGGCGTGTTTCCGGCAGCAAACTGCTTAACTGCCGCAAGTTCACGGCCATCCGGTCGCGCCAGTATTCGATATGACGGTCGCTGCATTGGTTCATCTCTTCGAAGGTTTCGGCTTCCCGCAGGCAATCATAGACATCCGATTCACCGGACTGAGCTAAGGCCGAAAAAGCAGGTACGGTGAGGAGTCCCATCACCATAAAAAGAAACAGAACAGCAGATGTTGGTAAATGTATGCCGGGGAGAGAAGAGATTGCTGAAAGAGTCATGATTCGGTCAGGGAATGTCCTTAGGGAAACAGGTTGGCGTTATTTCCGGTAATGATAGGAGGCCGCCATCAAAAATCCAATTTATGCCTTTCATCCGGAGAACAGCGCGGAGAAATCTTCTCAGAATCCGGTAGGCGGTTGTCGGAAAGCTAAAAGAAAATATTTCGGTAATACTGGCTTAACATGCAGTTGTGATACTAAGCGTAATCTTTTTCGACACAGACAAGAATACATCAAAATCACGGCTTTATGAATACAGTATCCGTTTCTGCTGCTCAGGACATCACCCTGAATGCAGCCCGCGACCTGGGGTTTTCCATCATGAGAACCCCGGAATACAAGGCGTATAAAGCATGCGAGGCCCGCATGAAGGAAAATGCAACTATTCAGGATGATGTTGACCGCCTGAACAGTATGACCGATGAGCTGGAGAATTCGAATACGGAGATGGACGAATCGGAAGTGCTTACGGCCTTTAATGCCTTTTGGGAAAAGCTGGACGATAATCCGGTAGTAGATGAATTTATGGAAGCCCGGTCCGGGTTGATTCAGCTTTTGGCCGAAATCAGGGGGATGCTTTCCGTACAACTTGAAATGGATGTTACTCAGTTAATGATGACTCCGACGCAGGAAATGCAAGAAGAGATGATGCCGCCCGAACTTGAATGACGGCTTGCTTCACCCGAAAAATAAAATAAACGCCGGTCGGCCGGGATAAACATGACTATACAAGCCTCCGTTAATCTGCTCGCAGAAGTAATCAGAAAAACGCCTGAGTATCAAAAATACAAACGCTCGTTAGCACAATTTGAGAATAACGAAGAGCTTGTCAAAAAACTCGAACAACTGAACGAAACGGCCGAATGTAACCTGAAGATGCATGATGAGGGCATTTTAGACGATAAAGATGTGAAACACTATTTGTCTATGCGAGAAGAGTTTAGAAATATTTCAGAGGTGACGGAGCTCGAAGAATGTGAGCAGGATTTTTCGTATTTACTTAAGAAGATTTGTGAAGAAACAGGAAGAACCGCCTCTATAGATTTTCTGGAAGGAGCCGGAGAGGAAGATTAAGAGACGGGAAAACAGGTGTGTAGCAATGCAGTAAAAGGGTTTAGGGTGTATATCGTAAGACATCAGGAGCAATCCAAAACATTACAGGAGAGACTAAAACCGGCACGTGTGATAATTGCAGAAGTTGTTTAATTTGGTGAGGATTTCGCGAGACGTCTTTCTGCTATTTCCCCTTTCAGGAATACTTCTTATTCTTATCATGTCTTCTGAAGCCCTGCAACGCACAGGATCGGAGCCTGCTTGCTGACCATGATGAAATACAGATGAAAGCTGGAGCCTTTAAGCTCGCAGAGACGGGGCCATATCTGTTGTACACCGGATAGCGCATCCAGGAAGTTATCCGGCCTGTGAATACCTGTTTTATATTTATCACCTAACCCCGGTTAAAGTATGGCACGTGTTATTGTGCTTGCGCTCGTATTCTGCGCCGGATTACAGACGGCTTACGGTCAATTCGTTGAATCTCTGTGGACGGTTGAAGAAGGCTTGCCCTCAGCCGATATTTTCGATATTGCACAGACTCCAGACGGATTTATCTGGCTGGCAACCGACTCCGGCCTGGCCCGTTTTGACGGCGTTCGGTTTACAACCTACAATCGCGCAAATACCCCCGCCCTGACCCGAAACGTGATAAGAAGGCTTTTTGTCACTTCCGACGGAATCCTGTTAATCGGCACCTCGGGTGGCGGGGTGACAGCATACGATTACCGGGAACGCCGGTTCTTCCGGCCGTTTGACGATTTAGTTGATCCCACCATGTTTGTGCTTTCTTTTGGCGAGACCGAAAACGCCGTATGGGTGGGCTCGGACGGGGCCGGTGTCTATCAGATTACCGAAGATGAAGTTTTGCTGCATAATGAAGACGGACCGTTTCCGAGAAACCACATTTTTGCCCTGCAGCAGGTAGGAAAAGACCGGATTGCATCGGCTCCGATGAACTACGGTATGTGGTATATCTCCGAGCAGGGCCACATTGAACCGGCCGGCCTTCCACTGCCTCAAGCTAATTCCCTGATTTATGATTTTGATATTAAGGGTGATGTCCTCTGGGTAGCCACCTCGGGTCACGGTGTATTCCGGTACAAGAATGACGAACTCGACGTCTTTACCCTTGCAGATCTTGCCGAGTCGGCCCGGATTGCCACGGCCGTGTATGCAGACAGCAACGGCATCATCTGGATGGGCACCGCTGAGGGCGTGTATTATTCAAGCGATGATATGGAAACCATCCGGCCCTATCCCGGCCTTGAAAACAGCTTTTCACTACGTATCACCGAAGATCAGGAGGGCAACATCTGGATTGCCGACTGGGGACGCGGGCTGTTGAGGCTGAAACCGGCCACCTTCACCACTATATCTGAGAAAGACGGACTAAACCCCGGAAGCGCCTCATCGGTCGCCTTTGCCGCCGGTGATATCTGGATAGCGGCAACAGGAGGACTTTACCGGAAGACCGAATCCGGAGAAATTCGCCTCTATACTTCGGAAGACGGCCTCGGCTCGAACGCGCCTCATCTGCTGCTGGAAGACAGCCGTGGAAGATTAATCGTTTCCCATTTTAACCCCGGTGATCCCGTCGATTTTTACAATGAGGAAACCGATCGTTTCCAGCCGCTGCCTTTTTTTGAAAGAGAACCCAGGCCTAACGCGTACATAACGGTGTTATACGAAGATCATGAACGTTTATGGATAGGGAGCGGCATGGGTGTGGTTACGTGGGATGAAGACTCCTTCACCCTGATAAATTCGGAATACGGCCTGGTGAATAACACAGTCCGTGCCCTCCACCGGGACGGGCCGTATTTATGGATAGGCACAAACGGCGGATTGCACCGCATGCACACCGAAACCCTGGATGTGGAGCATATTTCTTCGGATGAGGCCGGCAAGCTCGGCTCGGTGATTACCACCCTGCATACCGATGAGGAAGGTAACCTCTGGGTGGGTACTTTTGATTCGGGGCTGAGCGTCTATAAAGGGGGAAACTTCTATCCGTTTAATACCGGCACCGGAATGCCAACCGACGTAGTATGGCAGACCGTTGAAGACGAACTCGGTTACTTCTGGATGGGCAGCACCTCGGGAATCACGCGTGTGAACCGCAGGCAATTGCTTGCCTATGCACGGGGTGAAACCGACCAAATCGAGACCCGGTTTTTTACTATTCGGGACGGACTTACGGGGTCTTCTATTTACGGAAATCATCAGCCTACCGCGGCGGTCGGCCGGGACGGCACAATCTTTTTCCCCGGAGCGAACGGCGTATCTATCGTAGATCCGGAACACATTCTTATCAACGAGAAAGAGCCTTTAGCTGTAATCGAGCAGATTCTTGTTGATCTTGAGGCGGTTTCTAAAGATGAGCCTCTTCGACTTACACATGAGGCCCGCGCACTTGAAATTCAATACACCTCTCCGACGTTTACCGCCCCGCAGGAAGTCCGGTTCAAATATCGTCTGTATCCTTTCGAGCAGGAGTGGCAGGATGTGGGCATCCGGAGAGCAGCGTACTACACCACGATTCCGCACGGTGAATATACATTTGAAGTAAAGGCGATAAACGAATACGGCGTTGAAAGCAATCGGGCGGCGTCCATCCCGGTTACGGTGCTGCCTGCCTTCTGGGAAACCTGGTGGTTTATTTCTTTAATGATACTTATGGTATTCGGGATTGCGTACGGCGGCTACCGGTATAAAGTCTATAATTTTGAGCGGATGAATAACCTCAGGCTTCGTATTTCCAAAGATTTGCATGATGAAATCGGCAGTAATCTGGCGAGTATAGCCATTCGCAGCTCGGTCGTAAAAAAGAGGGAAAAGCTTAGCCCTGTAGCCATGACCGATCTGGATGAAATCCGCAGTTTAAGCCGTTTAACGGCCGAGTCGATGCGGGATATCGTTTGGCTGATTAACCCGGACAACGACAAAATGGAGAACCTGATCACCAAACTCCGTGAAGTGACGTCCAATATGCTGGTTGAAATCCCCTGGAGTTTCGATACCAATCTGACCGGCAAACAGGACGCGCTGGAGCTGCAGAAACGACGGGTCTTGGTTTTAATCGCTAAAGAAGCGCTTCATAATATTGTGAAGCATTCCGGGGCGGAAAAAGTTGTCATCACCCTTGAAAAACAACATGATATTCTCGTGTTCACCATCTCCGACGACGGAAACGGATTTGACCCCGAGGGCCCGAAAGGAACAGGGCTTGGGCTGCGAAGCATGCAGGAGCGGGCGGCCGATGTGGGCGGGGTATGTACCGTCTCTTCTCAGCCGGGTGAGGGAACCAAACTCGAACTCAGAATGCCGTATTAGAATGTTTTGCTGTGTGTATCCCCATATCGTTTTTAATAAAACCGCATTCGGACAAAAGAACGATGCGAATACTTTTGCCACGCAAACACGTAACCACGCGAATACGTAGTTGAGCCGCAGGTGGCAATGTGGTATTGTAGCCTTAAATTAAATTTTATGGTAACCAAACATAATGTGCGTACCTGGATTGTAGAAGACAATCGTTCGTACCGGGATTCCCTGGGTATTTTAATGAATACCATGGACGGATTTTCCTGTGACTATGATTTTGAGGATGTTGAAAGCGCGCTCTCGAAAATGGATGAGTCCGATCCGCCTTCCGTTATACTGTGTGATATAGACCTTCCGGGCATGAGCGGAATTGAGGGCGTGGCGGCATTTAAGAGGAAGTCGCCGGATACGCTTGTAATTATGCTGACCGTGCACGATGAGGAAGAGTATGTCTTTAATGCTATATGTGCCGGAGCCGACGGCTATTTGCTGAAATCAACCACCGAGGAAGGACTTCATAATTCTATCATGGAAGTGGTTAACGGCGGGGCACCGATAAACCCGCGCATCGCGATGAAGGT
>PXDL01000321.1 GCA_003566395.1 Balneolia bacterium
ACAGTAAAAGCATGCAGTCCTGTTGTCTGCCTCCAGGCAACGGAACTGTCGGCCGCTACCTGTCGGCCGTCGTTGTGCAGCAATACACTTACACCTGTTTGATTTTTAGTATAATTGAGCCATACATACTGCATCGATTTATTATTTCCGGCCAATGGATAGTAGGTATCGGTCAGACGGGATGGTTCAATTACGCCCGATTGATTAAACGTGGCACCGGCATCTGCCCGGAATCCGTCTCCGCTCCGATACTCAATGAGCAGTGCATCATGGCTTCGTCCCTGTTGTGCCCAGTCGAGATTCCCCATGAAACGGGCGTTATCGTACAACAGTGCCTGCCGCCCTGCTTTCACCGCCCACTTCCCGCTGAAATGATACCGCGCCCAGGCTTCGTAAACATTGGTCAGAGCCGGATCCTGCTTGTAGATTTGATTGTGATTTCCCCATATTCGCACGTCCTGAACCGACAAACGGAGATCAAGCGAGGGGGCCGTGTAGTTAAGATTAAGCCGGCTTCGCTGTTCGGTAAAGGCGGCGGGATTTTCATCTCTGCCAATCGGCTCCTTGAAACCGTTTCTGAACTCAAACCGGGGTCGAAGTTCGATATCTATGGTGAAAGATTCATCCGATGCAGTTTGTTGCTGAGCCGGTACAACACATGGCAATGCAAAAATAGCCGCCATCACAAAAAGTAGAGCGCGTTTCATAGTACCCCGCATTTTCGAGTTCAAGGTGTGATTACTGGGAATAAGTGTGAACACTGTTAGCCGCAGATGGCAGGTAATTGACTCCAAACCATGCAATTAGCAAAATAATAAACGCACCGGCCAGCATCCACATAGCGGCGGTAATCCGCTTTGGTTTATGGTAACGGTAGTGGATATAGGCCAGGTAGCCGATCCATGTGAGAAACGCCCAGGTTTCCTTGGGGTCCCACATCCAGTAGTGTCCCCAGGCTTCCTTGCCCCAAAGGGCGCCGAACAGAAGTCCGAGCGTAAGAAATCCGAGACCGAGGTACACCAGGTTGTCGGCCGGCTGCATCGACCAGGTCCGGTTTCGGCCGGTGTACTTTATAAAGAGGCCTTTTACCGCTACAATTGTCGCCCCTGCCAGAAGCGCATAGGCAAAAATATAGACAATCACGTGCGGCACGAACCAAATGCTCTGCAGTGCAGGCATCAGATCACGGTCGTAATTATCGGGATAAATCAGATTGATGGCCAAAAACAGGATGGCCATGGCTCCGCTGTAGTGAAGTATCCACTTGTAATCCCAGCGTATATAGGTGGCATAACCGATTACCGGCAGAAACATGGCGTACCAGAGTCTGGTTTCACCAAGAGTGCGCATGGGCGGCCTTCCGAGAATATCCCAGAGCAGCCATGTAAATACGACCAGCACGCCCACACCCGCAAGGAAGCTTCCGTGGGCAGCCCATTTCAGGACTTTTTTCTCGCCTGCGAAGGCGAACAGCAGCATGCCAAGTGCCCAGAGCACGATGGCAGCTATGGTAAACAGGGTTGGATCGATGGGCATCATGGCGCTATACTCCTGCAAGTTCAGTTTCAGGTTCGGGTTTGGTTACACGGCCCGGCATCGATTCTTCGCTCATCCGGTTTTCAGCCGTTATACCTTCGTATTTTTTGTTTTCGGGTGATGACATCTCTTCCTCATCCCGTTCCGGTCTGTTTTCAGAATCTTTTTCAGGAGCTTTGCCGAGGGTCATCAGATAGATGGAGCCGGCTATCAGCATGAAAATGCCGGTATATACAACAGGCAGCCACGGATCACGAATGGCCTCAATCACCGACGTGGACGACCATTTACCGAAGCGGTCATCGTAGCTGTACTGATACAGCTTCCAGCCGTTTACACTCACGGGGTGGTTGACCTCAATATTGGTTTCAATCAGATCGCCTGACGGGGTGTAGATAACCACATCTGAGCTGTAGTGGCTTGCGCGCGGTATCGTCATCGCCACGGAATGCTCATGGTCGATATTCAATAGCTGGTGCGGATACATAAAGCTTCCACTGGTTATCCAGCCTTCAATCGACTGACCCGAGGTATCGGTTACACGCACAAGTGCCGAAGGCGGTGCTCCGTAATCCACCACAGGCTCAAACCGTCCGTCTATGCGACCCGACATCGCGTAAAACTTTAGAACTTCCACATCCCAGCCGATCATATTACCCCGGTGGCCGGTGTCGATTTCAAACATTTCACTGATCGCTTCCGGTACAATCCGTCCGGTTTCGGTAACAATAAGCGCAATCTTGGGATTATACTCCTCCATGTTGAAACGCTCCAGCTCTACAGCAAACGGCATATCCATATAGTGGCCCTGCCGGTCCGTGGCGCCCCATACCACTTCACCTTCATACAGATCCATGGTTACGCGCTTCAGATCGGCCGCTCCAAGCAATCCGCCCAGTATGGCGATATACAATCCGGCATGGTTCAGGAAAAAACCGATGTTTCTTCCTTTCATGGGCGTGATGCGTTTCATGGTTGCCATGCCCAGTGAGGACAGGAAGAACATCATCCCGAACAGAAAAGGCCAGGAGCCGGTCATGTTCGAAAGACCGAGCTGCTGTACCCAAAGCGGGTTCCCCTCGTTCTCCTGTAGGGTAAATCCCATTATGAGCACCAAAAAGGTAATCAGCGCGATGGAGGTTACTGCAGCCGGCACTCTGGCCAGCCAGTTTACCAGTGGATTTCCGCGGAACAGCAGCCACCCTCCCGCAATCAGTCCGGTAAACATCCCGCCGGTTATGATGTTTGCTGGCCAGGACAGGGCTTTTGAGTCAAGTCCACCCGCGGTTAGTTGCAGGGCGAGGCCGGTTATCAGAAGGCCGGCGCATATCAGCCAACCTTCGGTGTAGCCCCAGGGTGCCACCCAAACGGGTTTTTTCTTCATTTTTGGTATTTCGTTATTCAGGCTCATAATGGTACAATTCAGGTATAGGGGGGATTTGCCTTTTCCATGGCTGCTTTTACCGGTTTTTCACCAACACATTATTTTGCAGCAAGCATCCTTACCGGTGTTTCAGGCTCCGGAAGCTCAAGTTGGTTCCGGAGCCTGCATCACACCAGTAGATATATTTTTATTCCTGCGGATTGATATAATTTCCGGGCTCGGTAGCCGGGTCTCTTCTCCGGATATCCCAGCGCTCGTGGCGGGCCGCGGCTTCCTGCAGCCACTCCGGCACTATTTCTTCAAGAAAGCGGTCTTTATCGGCCCGCATCTGTTCGGGGTCGAGCCCGATATAGCGCTGCGCTTTATCTTTTGTGGAAACATCCGGCAGCTCTATATCACCGATGTGGCCCAGTTCTGCGAGAACACGCGCAATTTCGCGCCGTGCTTTGTGGGCCTGATCAAGTCCGTCGCCTATGGTCCGGGTTAGCTCAAGCGGAGCGTGGAATGAACCGCCGTGCGTGGCCGCTGCATAGTCCCATCTCCACTGGGCGTGGCGAATAAGGTGGAGGGCGTCGCGCATCTGGTCTTCGGTTGCCCCGAGGTTCCATGCGTATTCCGCCTCAAGGTGAGCGGCTACAAGGGCATCCTCAAGCTTCACCCTTACTTCATACACCATATCCTGGCGGTCGTACACATTGCGGATAAGTTCGGCTTCACTCTGGCGGTGACAGGTCTGGCAGGCCGCCGAGATATTGTTAAGCGGGCTCTGGATTTTGTGATCGGTGAATTTCATTCCGCCTTCGGTTGTGTACGGCATATGGCAATCCGAACAGGACACTCCGCGCTGATAGTGAATACCCGTAGTAAACACTTCATAGTCAGGGTGCTGGGCTTTGATCATCGGTGCGCGGCTGAGCGGATGAATCCAGTCGGCGAATTCGCGCTGATCAAAATAATAAGCCATGTCTTCGGCCCGCATGCCTTCATCCCACGGGAAAACCAGATAATTGTCTTCTCCGAAATAGTACTCCACATGGCACTGTGCGCAGGTAAGCGACCGCATCTCCTGATGGCTCGCATTGTTTATATCGCGACCCAGCCTGGCGAAGGTTTCCGTGAGGGCCGGAAGAGCAATCTTCAGGCTCATATCCTCCGACTCATGACAGGTAGAGCAGTTAATAGGATTGGCTATTTCATGCCCGACATCGGATAGTGCCTGTGCATAGAAATCACCCGGCCCTATCTCGTCCATCATACGCACCACATCCGGACTTTTACACGTCCAGCAAGTAGCCGGCATGGGTCCGTCACCGGCTTCCATAGGCGCACCGGTCCGCAGGGTTTCCCTTACATCCTGTACCGAGTAATAGTGTCCGCGTGCAGAATTGTAATCCCTTGAAAACCCGTAACCGGCAAACAGAATTACCATCCTCGGATTCTGGTCGAGCAGGTCGCGCCTCTGGGATCCCAGGTGCTTGCTCCGGAAGCTTGTATCAGCCATTTGTGCATAGGTATTGAACTGGCGCGGGAAAAAACGGCCCCATGCTTCGGCGCGCGGCTCAAGCGGATCGAGATCTGTAGTAGTTACGTAGGCAAATTGTCCTGCCGTACGGTTTTCGATGATGGTGTATGTAAACACCCCAAGCAGAAATACGATACCCATGGTGCCGAAAAACAGAAGCCAACCCATCCATGGTCTTTTTTTGATACGGTCACTGATTGTACTCATAATAATTGCGGTTTAAATATTAGCGGTTTTGCAAGTTTTTAAGCCATTCAGGCATTGGTGACTGCGGAACAGGCACCGGAGCGTTGGGCGCCGAGGCGGCACCGCGCACCGTACCATGAGGCACATCGCGGTGGCAGTCCCAGCACAAACTACCTTCTCCTTTCCGGACATGGTCGAAGGTTACTTGTCCGGAGGTCACAAACTGATTGGTGTGATCGTGACACCGCTGACAGTTTGCCTGCACCACCCGCTGACCCGCCTCATGCATGCGAATCGGCTCCGGAATAGTATTCAGGGTGAAGATGGTGGCGTGCCGCAAGCCATCCTGCGCTTTGAAATAATATTGTTTTACCAGATTGTCCTGAGGCACATGGCAGTCGTTGCAGGTGGCGTGCTCGCGGTGTGAGCTGTGAAACCAGGTTGCGTATTGAGGGCCCATTACATGGCAGTTTACACAAGTGGCGGGATCATCCGACATATAACTGACGGCATTCGATACCACCAATGCATAGGCTCCGATTCCAAAAAAAGCGCCGAGCAGCACAATTACAGGAAGACGCCAATTGGGCGGGGGAAGGAAGAACTGAAGGATTTTTTTGATACGCATCATACTATTGCATTTAAAAGAGTCTTTTGGCTTTAAACTTCCACTTTAACTTCCGGAATCATCCCTTCCGGTTATCGATACAGATTCAGACTTTTAAGCATATCATATATTTCAAACATAATTAATCTAATAGACAAGTTAGGTATTAGATTAATAACAGGCAATACTATCCCGCCTCTTTTTCATCTGCTTCATTGCTTTGGTAGTTCCGGGATTATCGTACGAGCACAAGTCCGGGGTAAAAAGCCTTACGATAATGCGTGCAGGTAAGCCTGAAATGCTCCGAAAAGAATCGCTAGATCACAGACAGATTCTTAGAAAATCCATCGATTTCAAAAAGAATGAATTGGTGATTTATTAAGATATAGCGATAACGATATCCGACCTTCAGAAGAAGGCGTCAGCGCATGGTCCACCACATTATGAAAAAAACTATGGTAACCACAAGCATGATACCGAAGACCACAGCCA
>PXDL01000178.1 GCA_003566395.1 Balneolia bacterium
ATTTTTGAAGAATTTAAAGGCACCGGCAACATGGAGCTTGTACTTGATCAGGAAGTGGCTAACCACCGGATTTTCCCCGCTATTAATATTGCCGCATCGGGAACACGGAATGAGGAGAAGTTTATAGAAGACTCGGTGGACGAACGCAACGTGCTCAGACGCTATCTACTCAAGAAAAGCCCTAAAGACTCCATGCAGAGCTTGTTACAGGTCCTCAAGCGGACATCGAGCAATAAAGATTTGCTTGAACAATTGGCAACCCTTGGTTGATTACGGCCGGGAATTACACCCCGAATAGTCAACCCCGATTAATACAACGGAAACGACGGGTCGATTTTTTTGGCCCAGTCGTTTATTCCACCTGCCAGATTACGCGGGTTCTTGAAACCGTTTCGTTTGAGGATTTCAACAGCTTCTCCGCTGCGTGCTCCGGTTCGGCAGTGCACAATCACTTCCTTCTCTTTGTGGGTATCCAGCTCACTTAGCCGGTCTTCGAGTTCACCGAGCGGAATCAGTAAACCGTCAAGATTCACTATATCGTACTCGAAAGGTTCGCGCACGTCCACGAGGAAAATCTCGTCGCCTTTGCCTATGCGCTCATGTAATTCTTCTACAGTAATATCTTTCGAAACATCCATATCTGTCCTCATTTTTCAGTTATGTTTGATATCATGAAGGC
The DNA here is from genome assembly GCA_003566395.1 of Balneolia bacterium. GTDB lineage: Bacteria > Bacteroidota > Rhodothermia > Balneolales > Cyclonatronaceae > Cyclonatronum. The sequence continues at coordinate 680 of PXDL01000178.1, forward strand.
TTTACTAATACCGTTTTCCTTTCGTTAGAAAACAAAATTACCGGTTTAACATAGCTTTCAATATTTGAGTTACGGCGACAGGATTATATCAAATGCAACACATCATATCTGCGTCGATTTCAAATAGTTGGAGCTTAAAATAGATAACTCTGCCAATCTCCGCAACATCTTCAAGGTCCCACACCGTAACGCTCCAGCCGGAATTGCTTACCCAGGTAGAGTCTTCGGGCTTCTTCGTCTTCGGCCAGGCGATCGGCCGTTCCCTCCATTAATATTTTTCCTTCGAACATCAGATAAGCCCGGTCGGTGATCGCAAGCGTTTCGTGCACATTATGATCGGTTATAAAGATGCCGATATTCTTGTTTTTGAGCGTATGCACGATTTTCTGAATATCTTCCACGGCAATAGGGTCAACGCCGGCGAAAGGCTCATCAAGCAGAATAAACTTCGGATCGGTAATCAGGGCACGTGCAATTTCGGTACGTCTGCGTTCACCGCCCGACAGTGAGTATCCCTTGTTGTTTACAACGCCCCCGAGGTTAAACTCCTCTATCAGCTTGTCGGCCTTTTCTTTTCTTGTTTTCACCGGTATGCCTTTGTACTCAAGAATTGATTCCAGGTTTTCACGAACGCTTAAATTTCTGAAAACACTCGCTTCCTGCGCCAGATAACCGATTCCAAGGCGGGCCCGTTTGTACATCGGCATGCGGGTGATGCGCTTTTCATTTAGATAAATTTCTCCTTCCTGAGGGCGCACCAAGCCCATAAACATATAGAATGTGGTTGTTTTACCGGCTCCGTTCGGCCCCAAAAGTCCTACGATTTCCCCCTGATTTACGTTGATAGAGACCTCGTTCACAACCCGCCGTTTTTTGTAGGTTTTGACCAGATTTTTGGAATATAACAACAGCGGTTTATCAGGCATGCAGTGTGTACAGTATGATGTGAAAAAGTGGTGGCCAGCGGCAAATCAGGGTGCGTTGTGGAGCTGCTCAATCAAGTGCTTCATCAGTGCGATACCGGCCTCGACATCCTCAACGCAACAGCTTTCCACTGTAGTGTGAAGATAGCGGGTAGGCGTTGATATACACCCAACCCTGGCTCCTGTACCCGTCAGATATTGCAGGGCTGCGGTATCGGTACCTCCGGCAGTCAGAATTTCGCGCTGGGTTTTGATACCCTGCTTTTCAGCTTCCTGCTCCATGAACGTAACCAATTCAGGTGAACAAATCACGCTGCCGTCCATTACTTTAATTGCGGTACCCTCGCCAAGTACGGATATTTTCTGATGCGTATCGGCTCCCGGAAGATCGTTGGCCAGCGTTACATCAAGAGCGATACCGATCTCCGGCTGAATGTTGTGGGCTGCAACGCGGGCCCCGCGAAGACCAACTTCCTCTTGAACAGTAAAAACCGCATAAAAATCCACGCCCGTATGCTCGGCCCGGCGCAGTGCCTCAATCAAAATAAAAACCGAAATACGGTTGTCAAGCGATTTACAACTCAGGTTCCGACCAACCTGATGAAGTTGCTGCCAACGAGTTACCGGTGTGCCCGGCTTCACTATTGCGCGCAAATCTTCTTCCGGCAACCCGCAATCGATAAACAAATCCGTGGTTTTCGGGCTCCGTTTCTTCTCTTCATCGGTTTGGGTATGGGGCGCTTTCCCGCCAATGATTCCGGGCAGGTCTTCATCTCCGTGAACAACTACACGCTGGTTCAGCAACGATTTAGCGTCGAAGCCGCCAAGTGTATGGAACCGGATGAATCCGCTTTTATCGATGCCGGTTACGATCAACGAAATTTCGTCCATATGGGCAGCGGCCATCACCCTTCGCTCTCCACCTTTCTTACGGACAATCAGGTTCCCCATAGCGTCGGTTTTTATCTGATCGGCGAAGGGCTCCACTTCCCGGATTATTCGCTCGCGGATAGGCTTCTCAAATCCGGGAGCGCCCGGTGTTTCACAAATTTCACGGAGCAAATTCAGGTTCAGGCTCATATCAGGCAACCTCCAGATGGTTCAACAGAGATGAAAAAATGAGGCGGCCGTCTTCAGAGCCCAGGGAAGCTTCACAAGCCCGCTCGGGATGCGGCATCATCCCCAACACGTTTCGCTCTTTATTTACGATTCCGGCAATATTACGCAGTGAGCCGTTCGGGTTCGCTTCCGGTTTCACATTTCCGAGAGCGTCGCAGTATCGGAAAACAACCTGTCCGTTCTCCTCGATTTCACGAAGCACTTCTTCAGGAGCCGTATAATTTCCCTCTCCATGCGCAATCGGGATACTCAGAACGCGGCCCTCTTCGATGCCGGAAGTGAAGGGGGTGTCCGTGCGTTCGGTGCGAAGGTGAACCTGTTTACAGCGGAACTTCAGCCGGTCGTTGGCCAGCATTGCCCCCGGCAACAACCCGGCTTCCAGCAAAATCTGAAACCCGTTACAGATGCCGATGACCGGTCCGCCGGCCGAAGCAAAACGGACCACATCCTGCATTACCGGAGAAAAGCGGGCTATGGCGCCTGAGCGCAGATAATCGCCGTATGAAAATCCGCCGGGAACAATAACGGCATCGGCATCGCCGAGGGTGGCTTCTTTATGCCAGACGAAGCGGGCATCGGCGCCCATCACATGTTTCAGGGCGTGATAGGCATCGTGGTCGCAATTCGAACCGGGAAACACAAGCACAGCAACAGACCCCATCACCCGGCCTCCTCAATATGCTCGATCCGGTAATTTTCCATCACTTCATTGGCCAGCAATTTTTGTGCGGCTTGCTCGGCGGCATCGATTGCTGCCTTTTCATCGTCAGCCTCTACTTCAAGCTCCACCAGCTTACCGATGCGCACATTCTTGATTTGGGTGTAACCGAGGTTCTGAAGCGCCCCGTGCGAAGCCTTGCCTTTGGGGTCCAGAATGGATGGTTTCAGGGTGATGTGTATGCGTACTTTATACATCCGGATGATTTCAGGTTGGGGATTATGTGGGCGCAATTTAGGGGATTCTTAGCTTAGCTACCACCTGTTTTCCCCTGTATTTGCAGTGATACCCGCTCCATAACTTGATCGGTCAGCTCCGCAGGCGTGGCTCGGGCGGAATCCAGTTTTTGGACAAAATCCCAGCGCCGGAACCAGGTCAACTGGCGCTTGGCATAACGGCGGGTGTTGGTTTTGATGTCGGCGACCATCTGCTCTTCACTCCTCTCCCCTTTCAAGAAGGAAATAACTTCACGGTATCCGACTGTCTGGAAAGACTGCAGGGTTTCCGGCCAGGTGTTGAGCAGAGCCCTGACTTCTTCTACCAGCCCGGCCTCCATCATGTGATCGACCCGCAGATTAATGCGTTCGTGAAGCTGGTCGCGGGGCCGGTCGGGCATAAAGATAACCGAGCCGGGACGCGGAGCCCGGAACGTTTCTCTGCTGTGAAATGAACTAAACGGTTTGCCCGTCTGCATCCAGACATCGAGAGCACGGAAAATCCGATGCCTGTTAGGCCCGTCGATACGCTCCAGATATTCGGGATCATGCTTTCGCAGCCGTTCCACCAGCGGTTGCATACCGAAGCGTTCAAACTCCTGCTTCAGCTTTGCCATATTGGTACTGTCGGCGGGCGGAACCTCATCCAGATCAAAAAGTACCGACTGAAGATAGAGAGTGGAACCACCGGCATACACCATAGGCGCAGAATGACGTGCAAAATGCTGATGCTCCCACGAATCACACCTTCGCCTGAACACGGCCGCTGTTTCGCGCTCATCGGGTTCAAGCTCCGAGATATAGTAATGCGGTGCCTTGGCAAGCAGTTCCGGTCCGGGTTTGGCCGTGCCGATATCGAGGTATTTATAGCATTGGCGGGCATCCGCAGAAATAACGCCGGAACCCAGCCGTCGGGCAAGTTCAGCGGCTACATCTGATTTTCCCGATGCGGTAGGTCCGATGATAAATATGCGCCTTAGCTGCTCTCCCATACCTTGTGGATCAAGTTGAGGCGAGCTGAGCTACGGGAACCCATGATCCGTTTTCCGAACTCAAGGCTATGGCGTCAAGCACCTTCATATTGGCTTCGGATTCGGCCTGCGATACTGCAAAAGGAACGTTATCAATCACGCTTCGGGCAAAGGCCCCGGCCTGCAGAGTGAACTGATTACACAACGGAGCCTTATAAATTTGCTGACGCCCCTGAGTGAACGTATGAACCTGCGCCTGCCGGTCGTGAGGCGGGTTGTAGGGAATCGGAATTTCAATACGGCCTTTTTCTCCGGTTACAACCATTTTTTGCCATGAATTAGCCGATGTGCTGCAACTGAACAGTGCGCTTGCATTACCAAAATCAAGGATTCCGGAGGTGATGCGATCTGTACCGAATTCGGAGTCGGTCACTTTTTGAGCCACCACGCGCCCGGGTTCACGGCCAAACAAGAAACGGGATGAAGACACGCAGTAACAACCTATATCCATCAGGCCGCCTCCACCGAACTCCGGTTTATTTCGGATGTCGGCAGGATTGGCGTTGAAATAGCTGAAATGGCTTTGAATTAGCTGTATGCGGCCGATTTCACCCGAAACAACCACTGATTTCACATACGACCACATCGGGTGATGCCGGTACATGAAAGCTTCGGCCACCATCAGCTCGGGACGGGCTTCCGCGGCCTTCCTGATTTCGGCCACTTCACCTGCATTCATACCAAACGGCTTTTCACAAAGTACGTGCTTGCCCGCCCGCATAGCCCGGAGCGTCCATTCCTTATGCAAATGATTCGGAAGCGGGATATAAACGGCATCAATCTCCGGTGATTCGAGCAGTTCTTCATAACTGCCGTAGAAAAAAGGAATTCCAAGCCTGCCGGCCGCCTCTTCTGCTTTTAACCGATTCCGCGAAGCAATAGCCCTGATTTCCGTGCGGTCTGCTTTTTTCATTGCAGGAATAACGTGCTCAAGCGCAATTTTAGCTGTACTGAGCACCCCCCATCTTATGTGTTGCATCAGCTGATCCGATTTGGTGAAAGCC
>PXDL01000176.1 GCA_003566395.1 Balneolia bacterium
ACCAGTCGGCCGGATCTTTCTCCGAGCCGTGCTGAATACCGGTTATGGCAGCATACATTTTTTCGGCTACAGGGCCCATTTTATCCTGATTAAGGGTGATGATGTTGCCTTTATGATGAATCAGACCCACCGGCGAAATAACCGCTGCCGTGCCGGAACCGAAGGCCTCGGTAAGCGTGCCTTTTTCCTGCGCCTCAAAAAGCTCGTCGATGGAAACCGGGCGCTCTTCAACATCCATGCCCCAAATCCGGGCGAGTTCAAGCACCGATTTACGGGTGATACCCGGAAGAATGGTGCCAGTTAACGAAGAGGTTATGATCTTTCCGTCTATCACAAAAAAGATATTCATGGCGCCAACTTCTTCAACATAGCGGCGCTCAAGGGCATCAAGCCACAGTACTTGCGAATACCCTTGTTGGGCTGCAAGGTGGGCAGGATAGAGACTGGCGGCGTAGTTGCCGGGAACTTTGGCATTGCCCACTCCGCCTTTTACAGCCCGTACGTAATCGGGCATGGTAGTCAGCTTTACGGGTTTGATGCCTTCCCGGTAGTAATAACCGGCCGGACCGGTGATAATGTAGAACCGGTAGGTGGTGGAGGTTTTGAGCCCCAGAAATTCCTCCGTGGCAAACACGAATGGACGAATATAAAGTGATTTGAATTTTGCCTCAGGTACCCAGTCCCGGTCGATATCCACAAGCTGTGTGATGGCATCCCGGAAGGTTTTCTGGGGAATGGATGGAATATTCATGCGCTTGCAGGAATTGTTAAAGCGCTCATAATGGTCGTCGATGCGAAAAATGTTGATTTCACCGTCCGGGCAGGAAAAAGCTTTCATTCCTTCGAAAGCGCCCTGACCGTAGTGCAGTATATTGGCGGAAGGCATAATCTGAACCGGACCGTAGGGTACGATTCTGCCGCCGGTCCACGCGCCTTTTTCGTACCGTAGTTCAAACATGTGATCTGCAAAAACATCTCCGAAACGGAGGTCACTGTAGTCAACAGATTCTCTTCGGGTTGATTCAGCTTGCGTAACAGGAAAAACGGGGGCCACTTTCATCTCTTCAGTTTCAAACATAATTATAAAATTAAGAGTCTCGGTTGAAAGTGTGAACATAGCATCGGGAGCCTGATGAGGCTATGATGGTATGTTCACATTTTATTTAACGGTCGCAGGAGACGTTCGGTTCTTAAGCTTGGTAAGAGCCTCCCGGGCTGCAGCCTGCTCGGCTTTTTTCTTGTTTTTAGCTTTTCCAAAACCGAACACATGTTCATCTATCCGTACTTCAATTTCAAACGTCTTGTCATGATCCGGACCGGTTTCGGCTGCTACTACATATTCCGGAACCATCATTTTGCGGGCTTGTGTGTATTCAAGCAATACGCTTTTGTAATTGTCCTGCAGGGTGCTTACGTCTGAAATATTGATGTGTTTATTATACACATTTCTGATGAATTTTTGCGAAACTTCATAGCCGGAATCTTTATAAACAGCACCTATCACGGCTTCGAAAATATCACATAAAACACTGTTTTTTAGCTGTATATCCTGGCTTTTAACCCGGTTTCCTACTTCAACGAGATCAGGAAAACCAAGTTTACGTGAAAGCTCGGCCAGGGTATCTTCACGCACCAGACGAGACCTCAGCTTGGTCATAAAACCTTCGTTTTCATCCGGATAAAGCTCAAAAATAATTTCGGTCACCACCAGATCGAGTACGGCATCACCTAAAAATTCGAGCTGCTCGTAGCTTTCTATTTCTTCAAGGCCGTCTTCAATAAGTTTAGAACGATGCCGTAATGCCCGCAAGAATAATTCGGGACGACGTACGCGCCGGCCGAACAGCCTTTCGAGATACAGGATTTTGTCTCTTGATGCAGGCCCAAGAGCGCGTTTATCGAGATACGCCCTTAATCGCCTGAACATCTTATTCGTCAAATTTTTTCATGACCAGAGTGGTATTGTGCCCGCCGAACCCGAAGGCGTTGTTCAGGGCATACCGTACGGTACGATCCTGAGCCTCATTAACCGTGTAATTAAGATCACACTGCGGATCTGTATTAAAATGGTTGATAGTCGGCGGTATAAGGTCATGATACACAGCAAGAATGGTGGCAATAGATTCCACGGCTCCTGCTGCGCCAAGTGTATGACCGGTCATAGACTTGGTGGAGTTGAGATTGATTTTATAGGCGTGATCTCCGAAAACCTTCTTAATCGAGTTGGTTTCGGCTATATCACCCAGAGGTGTTGAGGTGCCGTGCATGTTTATGTGGTCCACATCTCCGGTTTTGATTCCGGCAGCTTTGAGGGCCTCGGTAATGGCCAGAATCACGCCGTTTCCTTCCGGATCGGGTGCTGTAATATGATGGGCATCCGCTGAAAATCCATAACCGGTTATTTCAGCATAAATGCGGGCGCCCCGCTTTACAGCGCTGCTGTATTCTTCAAGGAAGAGTACCCCCGAGCCTTCACCCAGCACAAATCCGTCGCGATCCACATCAAACGGGCGCGAGGCTGTTTTAGGGTCGTCGTTGCGGGTTGACATAGCTTTAATAGAATTAAAGCCTGAAACACCCATTTCAATTATAGGAGCTTCAGCACCGCCGCAAACGGCATATTCGGACTGCCCGTGCTTAATAGCATCGTAGGCAAGTCCGATATTATGAGAGCCGGTTGCACAAGCTGAAACTGCACAGTAGTTGGGACCTCTGAATCCATACTTGATAGAAACATGCCCTGCGGCAATGTCGGGAATCAGCATGGGAATAAAGAAAGGGGAAATCCCTTTAGGCCCACGGGATTCGAAGCCCACACAGTTGTTGTAGAAGGTCTCCATACCGCCGATTCCGGTGCCGATAAGAACGGCTACCCTGTTCAGGTCGATGGCATTGAGATCGATGGATGAATCGGAAATTGCTTCATCAGCTGCAACACTTGCAAACTGACAAAAACGGTCCATTCGCCTGGCGGATTTAGGGTCCATGAATTTTGAAACATCAAAATCCTTGACCATTGCCGCAAACTTTGTAGCGAAACGATCGGTATCGAAGTGGGTGATATGATCACTGCCGCTTGTACCGGTTTTAAGACCTTCCCAGAATTCACTCAGGGGGTTTCCGATCGGGGTGATAGCCCCCATACCGGTAATTACTACTCTGCGATCAGACATTCAGCTAAACGGATTAATTTCCGAGGCTTAAAGCAGCCCCGAAAATGGTTAAATGTCAATTATTTTTTGTCCTGAAGATATTTAATAGCATCACCTACTGTGGCGATGTTTTCGGCGTCTTCATCAGGAATGCTTACATCAAATTCTTTTTCGAATTCCATGATAAGTTCAACCGTGTCGAGAGAGTCGGCGCCAAGGTCGTTGGTAAAATTGGCAGATTCGGTTACATCAGCTTCATCAACGCCGAGTTTTTCGACAATAATTGATTTTACTTTATCTGAGATTTCTTGTGACATGATGGTTTTGATATGGGTTAAAGGTTGGGATAAAATGTACTAAAAAAGGTCTGATTGACAAAGTCTATATTTGGTGTCATCAGAAGGTAAAAACAGAATAAACTATAACATGAACCGGTAATTACATCGCCATTCCGCCGTCTATACGCAGCGTTTCACCTGTTATATAACGGGAAGCGTCGGAACCGAGAAAAATAACTCCGGCGGCAATGTCTTCCACTTCACCGGGCCGGGCCATCGGTATAGATGCGTTAATAGATTCCATCACCTTGTCCGAGAGCTTGCCGGTCATTTCTGTGGTGATGTAACCCGGAGCGATAGAATTTACGCGAATATTCCGGGAAGCCAGTTCTTTGGCCAGCGATTTGCTAAAACCGATAATACCGGCCTTTGAAGCGGCGTAGTTGGTCTGACCCGCGTTACCGGACAGCCCGACCACAGAACTGATATTGATGATGGATCCGGCGCGCTTTTTCATAAAAGGGCGCACACAAGCCTTGGAGTAGTTAAAAACACTTTTAAGGTTTGTGTTGATGACATCATCCCACTGTTGCTCACTCATACGCATAATAAGCGTGTCTTTGGTGATGCCCGCGTTGTTGACCAGAATATCGAGCCCGCCCCAGGTATCGGTTATTTCACCGATTACCTCTTCAGCGCGTGCGGCATCAACGGCATCGGCCTGAAAGGCGAGAGCTTTGCGGCCCAGTGCTTCCACTTCGGCCGTAACTTCGTCAGCCGCCTCTTTGGATCGGGCAAATGTAAAGGCCACATCGGCACCGGCTTTGGCCATTTGGATAACAATAGCCCGGCCGATTCCACGGGTTCCGCCGGTGATTAACGCTTTTTTTCCTTCTAATGTAAACATAAGAATTCTATTCGTTTCCGGAGATTGTAACCCCTTTAAAGGTACGCTTTACCAGCCCCTGAAGTACAACTCCGGGTCCGGTTTCTATGAAGGTATCCACTCCGTTTTCATACATGTGCTGCAGCGTTTGGGTCCATTTTACAGGACTGAGAAGCTGATTAAGCACATTGGAGCGAATCTCTTCGGGGTCGGTCGTGGGTAGTCCTGTGTAGTTGGAATATACGGGGCAGGAAGGAGGGTTGATTTCAAGCTGTTCAAGCTCTGATTTCAGGCCGTCATAGGCCGGTTGCATAAGCGGGGAATGAAATGCGCCGCTAACGGGCAGTTTTTTAGCAATTTTGCATCCACCGGCTTTAAGCAGCTCAATAGCCCGGTCAACAGCCGGTTCATGGCCGGAAATAACAAGCTGGCCCGGACAGTTGAAATTGGCCGGAACGACCACATCGCCGGGGCCTGAACTTGCTTCTTCACAAATACTTGCAACTTGGTCGTCATCCATACCGATAACGGCGGCCATGGTACCTGGGTTGGTGGTGCCGGCTTGCTGCATTAACCGGCCGCGTTTGCGAACGATACGAATGGCATCTTCAAAACGAAAAGCTCCGGAAGCCGTAAGGGCGGAAAATTCACCCAGACTGTGTCCCGCCATCACATCCGGTTGAAGATCAAGTGTGTTGAACAGAGCAACAGAGTGTAGAAAAATAGCAGGCTGAGTGTTCTCTGTACGGCGGAGGAGGTCGTCCGGACCTTCGAACATTACCTGGGTTAGGCTGTAGCCGAGAAGTTCATCGGCCAGGTCGGCCAGGCGCCGGAATTCGGGATTGGAATCGTAATGGTCTTTGCCCATTCCGGTTTTTTGTGAACCCTGGCCCGGAAAAAGAATCGCTGTTTTACTCATGCGTTCATCCCCCACTTAATATAGGTAGAGCCCCATGTAAATCCGCCCCCGAAAGAAGCCAGGATTACATTGTCTCCTTTATTCAACTTGTCTTTCCATTCATACAAACAGAGCGGAATGGTGGCCGCTGTGGTGTTGCCGTAGCGATCGATATTTAGCATCACCTTGCTAAGGTCCAGGCCCATTCTTGAAGCGGTGGCTGTAATAATCCGCTCATTGGCCTGATGCGGAACGAACCAGCTCACATCTTCATTGGTGAGGTCGTTACGTTCCATAATTTCGAGAGATACGGCCGCCATGGATGAAGTGGCTTTTTTGAAAACAACCCGGCCTTCCTGCTTGAGATAGTGCATGCCGGCCTTAACGGTTTCTTCGGTGGCCGGATTCAGACTTCCTCCGCCTGATTGTGAAAGCAATTCGGCTTCTTTGCCGTCGCATTGCTGAATGG
>PXDL01000539.1 GCA_003566395.1 Balneolia bacterium
GAAACCCCATGATGCGTCCCGCCATGCGGGTCAGGCCCATTTTTTCAAAAAACAGGCCCGTCTCTTCGGTATAGGTGAGTTTTTCTTTTTTCATTAGGTGAAATATACGAAGCTGTATCATTTAGTTCAATATTTAATGAACTAAATGAACTGGTATTTTTTTCAATACCTGACCCTTCCTAATAACCTTGGTTCCATTCTTAATCAGCACAATCTTTGTCCCCTAATTTTACCCTGAAAATCCCTATGTAATCGACTACAGAGCACAGTATCAGTAAACAGTATCAGTGAAGATTGTAAGCTATTTATAAGGTAGCCGTAGCTTATTTCACTAATTTTCTTTGTGCATATGACAATCATTCAAAATTCAACACTCAACATTCAAAATTGGGAGCGGAGCGACCTATCCGTTTTTTCTCCTAAACAAGTCATAATTAACCAAACTCAGGTTAGCAACTTGCTTATAAAATCAGCCGTTTACTTAGCCGTCATTCCGCCGTCAATTGTGTAGGATGAGCCGGTTATGAAGCTGCTTTCGTCTGAAGCCAGAAACAGCGCCAGCCGGGCAATTTCCTCATTGGTGGCGTAGCGTCCGAGCGGAATCATTTTTTCGAAGCTTTGTTTGGCCTCTGTTGCCTTCCCCGGTGCAAAGCCTTCCTCCAGCGAGCGCATCATGCGGTTGTCAACCGGCGAGGGATGAATGGAGTTTACACGAATTCCGAAAGGTGCGCCCTCCAGTGCCGCGGTTTTCATGATTCCCAGAGTAGCATGTTTACTCGTGATATAACCCGAAACATTTGGTGTGCCCCGAAACCCGGCCACCGAAGAGGTGATAATCACGCTTCCGCCGTTTTCCTTCAAATACGGAAATCCGAACTTCAGCCCGAGGAACAGGCTTTTGGCATTCACGGCCATCAGCTTGTCAAAAAGCTCTTCCGGGTAGTCGGTAAGCGGCATCACTTTGCCTTCGATACCTGCATTCAGGAACAGCACGTCTATCTGCCCGAAGCGTTTCATGGCATCGCTGGTGTAGCGCTTCACATCGGCCGACTTGCTGACATCTGCCGCGGTCCACGCCGTTTTTTCGGGCCGGGCCAGCTTTCTTGAGGCTTCTTCGAGTGCATCTTCATGCAAATCTACCAGATGTACGCCCTCGGCTCCTTCATTCAGAAAAAGGTCAGCCGCCGCCAATCCGATTCCTCCCGCTCCTCCTGTAATAACGATCACCTTATTTTTGACTCGCATAATTCCTCCTTTCTTTGGAGTGAGTAAAAATACAATCTCTCTATTAGAATATAAGAATCCTGTATTGGTTTTACCAGTTTAGAAGATCAGGACCTACACGATTATTCAGCGGTCTTTACCGCGGCCGGTCGTTTTTTCACAGGCCAGAACAAGCACGGAAAAAGCCAGTCCCGGATAGAACGGTTCTACGCCCAGCCAGGCGTAGGAGTAGAGAGCATCGGTGGTGAGAATTCCCATGACCATCCAGCTGAAAGCGATCACAAAGGAGCCGCTTATGGAAATAACCACGACCGGTCCGCGCATGCGAAACGGCGACAAATAGGCACCGAGCACGGGAATCAGCATGGCCGGAATCATCAGGCTGCCGATGACATACCACAGTTCGATCACGCTCGGAAACACGTAAATCAGCGCGATGGAAAGCAGGGCGGCCACAACAATACCGATACGCGTAAGTTGAACCGGATGCCGCCCGGAATACCGGCGAAGCACATCCCGCCCAAGCGTCTGCCCCGACAGAAACAGAAAGCTGTCCATGGTGGACATGATGATGGCTATCAGGCCGGTAATAAAGAGTCCGAGCAGTCCTGCCGGAAGCAAAACGCCGGCAAGCTCGGGGAAAGAGGCTACGGGGTTTTCAAGGCCCGGACCCAGAATAACCACCGCGTAGAGGCCCGTTAGAAGTGTAAGCATATCGAATATCGCCCAGAACACGACGGAAACCAGAATGCCGTTCCGTGCGGTCTTTGCATCCTGTGCCGCAGCCGATCGCTGATGAAAGCCGGGATCCACAAAGGTCCACATCGCAATAAAAAACCAGACCAGAATATAGCTGATGTGATAGCCGCCTGTGATGTCGGTATGGGAATCGGGCAAAGCGGCCCAAAGCTCGGCGGGCGGTCCGGCCTGATGCCAGGCAAAGGCAAGGATCATCACAAAGCCGCCGTACATTAATATTCCCTGCAGCCAGTCGGTTCGCACCACGGATGCAAATCCGCCCGCGCCCACATAGATTACAGAAAAAAGAGACACCGCCACCGCATATAAAAGCCAACTGTCGCTACCGGTTATAAGCTGAAGGAGTACACCCAGCATAAGGATGTAAGGAGCCGGGCTCACCAGCACAAATACCCCTGCCGCACCCAGCATCCCGGCTGTATTTCCATAGCGCTGATGCAGGGCCTCGGGTATCGTCAGCGCGCTGTTTTCGCGTACTCGTTTGGCCAGAAACAGGGCATAAAGAATCGCAAAAACATAAAAGGGAAACGCGAACAGAAGCCACTGCGATACCCCGGCCACATAGGTATATTCTCCCACGCCAAGGATGCCGCCGTACAAGGTTGCCACAAGCGTTGCCACAAAAGCCGGCAGGGTAAGTTTCCGCCCTGAGAGCAGATAGGAGGTTTCGGAAGCGTCGGACTGAATATATTTTTTGCGCAGGGTATAAAATACCAGCAGCCCGAAGTAGAGAATCAGCGGAATCCAGTCTAAAGGGGTAAAGGCCATGCCGAAGGTATCATAAGGAGCAGAGCTCCGGAGCGGTAAGAGATTTCGATTTCAGCCTGTGTCGCCTCGTTGGAAGAGCCGTCGCGGAGCCCGTTTTCCAGGGGTTCATCGTTCAGCGGATACCGCAGGCCTTTGGTGATGATGCCCTCAACCCTGCCCGAAAGAGGGAAAAGCGATACAGCGGTTCCGGGTTTGGTCTGCATCCGAAAAGGCGATGGAATCAGACGTGCGGCAACATAATCATCGAGCATAATAATGCGGGTAAAGAGGTCGTCGAACTGCTGCATTACCGACAGGTTTTTGAGGGTATGGTCGAGCCTGAACCCGCCGGCTCCGAGAATCAGCACCTCGGTTGAACCGCGCCCGGAAGCCAGATGCAGCGCTTTTTCGAGATCGTTGGTTTCCTGATCCGAATCCGGAAGAATTTCGGTTGATGAAGGAAGCCCGTTGTCTTCGGTTTGGAAACTATCCATATCTCCTGTAACGACATCCGGTACAATACCTGCATCAAGCAGGGTGCGGGCTCCGCCGTCAGCGGCAATGATGAGGCCTGAATCGGAGGCAACCCGCTTCAGTAGTTTATGATCTGGAGGTCGGCCGTTACAGCAAATAAGGGAAATCACGGATTAAAGCTCTGCTTGGGTTAGTCCGGGTGAAGACGGTTCAGGCTTAACTATTCGCCGAAAAGATAGAAAAACAAGCCGATGATAAACAGCGTGACCCACAGAAGCACGGGACCGTTGAGGACGACGGCAATAACGCCGCCTACGATACACGCACCGGCCAGTACGGCGCTTTTGAGGCCTTCGAGCGGATTTTCATTGCGGCGGTTGTTAAACTGTTCATCCATATGGCGCATGCCGTCGGCCAGAATTTTAGGAAGGCGAACCGCCATGTCGATAAACTCGGGCGCCCCGCGCACCAGCTCTGTGGTAAGGGCTTTAACGCTGAACTGTTCCTCAAAAATTTTGCTGATATGCTCGCGGCTCACTTCGGGTACATCCAGCTTAGGGTCGAGCATCTGACCCACCGATTCAAAGGTGATGAGCGCTTTCACCATTAAAGTCATTTCAACCGGAAAAAATACCCGGTGACGAGCACCGATGCCCAGCGATTCCACGATCATCTTACCCATGCTGAAACGGCCGGATTTGGCCTGCTGGAAGAATCGGCGAAGCAAATCGGTGACGCCCCGCCTGAACTGCTGGAGATTACCGCCTTTGCCCACACTGGCCATGGCCGAAAGATAGCGGGCGGCGCCTTCGATATCACCGTTTACCAGCGCGTGAAAATAGTAAAGCATTTGGCGCCGTGTTTTCTCCTCGAACCGGCCCACCATACCCAGATCGATAAATCCGACCTTTCCGCCGGGCATGATGAAAAGATTTCCGGGATGAAGATCGGCATGGAAAAAACCGTCTTTATAGAGCATTCTGATGATACCTGCCGCGCCGTTGTAGATTATCTTTTTTTTGTTCTTCTCGCTCAGGTATTCCATCCGGGAATCACCGGGCTTGAAGCCCTCAAGCAGCTCCATCACCATCATATTTTCATTGCTGTAATCCCGATAGATCTTAGGAAAAACAACCCCTTCGTATTCTGCAAAATTGACTTGAAACGTTTCGGCATTATCGGCTTCATTCACCAAATCAACTTCACGGGCCGTGAAGCTGCAAAACTCATCAATCAGGCGGTTAGGCTGATACTGCGGAATGATGATCTCCAGAAAATACCCAAGAAGCTTAAGCAGGTTGATGTCGGTTAGAATTGTATCCCGTATGCCCGGTTTTACCACTTTTATGACCACTTTCTCCCCGCTGTGCAAACTTGCTACGTGGGTTTGTCCTATGGAGGCCGAGCCCAGCGGATCCGGATCAATGTAGGTAAAGACCTCTTCGAGCGGTCGATCCAGGTTGAAGCGGATGAGCTCCTCCATCACATCAAAGGGAACTTCCGGAAGGCGGTCAAGCAGGTTTTTCAGCTCTTCGGTTACAATGCGGGGCAGGATGTCTTCACGCAGCGCAAGAATTTGACCCAGCTTGATGTAGGTAGGCCCCAGTAGTTCCAGACGCCTGCGGAGCTGCACCGGAAACGGCTCCGAACGAAGACTCTTTTTCACAAACGGGGTAAAGAGCAGCGCCAAAAAGCGAACCCAAAATGAACGCAGTCCTTTTTTTCGTTCCTTAGGCATGCTGTTTCGGAAGGCGATTAAGCCACCCAGCAGCAGACCGATTACGTGGCGGTTAATCAGAAAAAACCGGCGGAAAACTCCCTTGTAGGGTGCCAGCGGATCAATCTTGTAGGGCGACTTTTCCCGGCCCTCCCGATGCATCTGGGCCTGTTTTTTCAGCTCTCTGATGTACGCATCATCCTGTACGCGGCGTTCCTGCCCGTTCGACGAGCCCCCACCTTGCTTTTCAGCACCGGAGGATGACGTATGCAGGTTCTGCTCCTGTTGTGATGCGCTGCTCAACTTGCGGGCCGTTGATTTATACTACGTTATCGTTTTCTAACTATCTATAATACAGGTAAGAACGATGAATTACCAGATGCCGGGGTTTTTCTCCGAAATGAGAGTTGATCTATGAATATTGAGTTTTCAGAAAATTCGGGCATATGCTGTATTGGCCTCACAGGGGATCGTAGTGGTGTTTTGAAATTGCACCAGAAATCCGGTCTTTTAAGAAAATGGGGTTGGGTCGCTTCGCTCCTAATTGTGAATCTTAAACCACTGTTGTCCGGGGAAACTGATTCTTACTGTAACCGTTGGCAGCATGTTTTTGTCCCGCGGATTGAACGGATTGTTCCGGCCAAACTACGAAGTTCCGTGCCCTGAAGTAGTTTAGAGCCGGAGTTTTTTCCTTGCTTTCAAATTGAACTATTA
>PXDL01000230.1 GCA_003566395.1 Balneolia bacterium
CCTGGTTTACATCAACGAAGATTCCTTTTTCATCCGTGATGCAGATACCGTTGGAAGAGGCGTCAAACACGGAGTGAAGCAGCCGTTCGGTGGAGTTCAGTTTAAGCGAAAATGTTTTTGCTTCGGTGATGTCGATAAGCCCCAGTGAAACGACGTTTACCTTGCCGTTTACATCCTTGACCGGGGTTAGATTGTAGGAATACCAGACCGCATTTCCTTTCGCATCGGTTTCTTTGCGCTCACCAACTACTTCTTCACCCTTGAAAACCCGGCGTAGCTCTTCAACAAAAACTTCAAGGTTTTTTGTAAGGGTGAGTTCTATCGCAGAAACTCCTTTGCTGAGCTGCTTTCCGCTGAGTTTGTACACTACATCTTCTGCAACCTTGTTAAAGGCCTCGACCTGATAAGAACTGTCGATCAGGAAAAATGCCTGTAGCGTATTGTTAAGCAACGCCTGTTGATTCCGGCTCTGATGAAGAATTTCAAGTTCTTTTTCTTCCAGCGCCGCATTTACCGTTTTTAGCTCGGAATAGGCAACCCGGACCTCCTCGTTTGCACTCTGAAGCTCTTCATTGGTTGTCTCAAGCTCCTCATTCGAAGACTGAAGTTCTTCGTTAGTGCTCTGAAGCTCCTCGTTAAGCGACTGAAGCTCTTCATTGCTGGTTTCGATTTCTTCGATATAGGTCTGAAGATGCTCTTTGGTCGTGGCCAGTTCGTGCTCAAGTTCTTCCACCCGCGCACTGCCGGCTCCGGTTTCAGCCGTTGTTTGGTCAGACTTGCCGCCCCGTCTGAGAAAAGGCTCGATGTCGAGGTTCTCGAATATGACAATAAACAACTCATCACCCTGCTCTGTGAAGATGAGAGGTTTGGCGATAACACGCACAAAATACTGATTTTCATAAAGTTCGAAGCGTTTGATAGCTCCGGTTACAACCATTCGCTCCCGAATCGCCCGCATTACAACCGTGCGGACTTCAACCTGAAGTTCGGAGTTGACCATTTTGAGCAGATTGGCATTCAGTGCGCCGGAAGGCAGCGTCATGAACAGCCGTATATCGCCGCTCGTCTGACGCACGCTATGATCAGAGTCGATGATCACATAGGGATGCTCATAGGTGTTATAGAGGGTCTCCTTAATCCGCTCAGGTATCGTCCACGGTTGTTTCTTTTCGGCCCGGACCTCTTTTTGATGCTGTGTTTTTTCCCGGAATGAAGAAAACTTCACCGGGTGAATATTGCCGGCAGGCTTGCGTTTGAACAGCTTGTTCTTTCCGTCCACCGTGGTAAACAAATCGCCGTACTGGCCTACCGTCTCGGATTTTCCGAGGAAAAGGATTCCGCCCTGATCAAGTGAATAATGAAAAAGAGGAATGATCTGCTTTTGAAGTTTCGCCCCGAAATATATCAGCAAATTCCGGCAGGAGATGAGGTCGAGTTTGAGAAAAGGCGGGTTATTGGTGAGGTCGTGGCGGGAGAAAAGGATCATGGAGCGTATGTCTTTAATCAGCTCATACGATTCCCTTTTCCGCTCAAAACACGTCTTCACTATCTCGGGACTTACATCGGTAAGAGACTCGGACGGATAAATCCCTTTCCGGGCTACCTGAAGTGCCTGATTGTCGATGTCGGTAGCAAAAATCTGGATATTGGCATGCCGACCCTTGTCTGGTAGAAGCCGGTACAGCAGTATTGCAATGGAATACGCCTCTTCCCCCGTTGAACATCCAGGGATCCAAATCCGGATGGGATCCGTACCGGTTTTACTTTGTAAAATTTGCTTTAAAGATTCCTGAAGTGCCTCAAACGCTTCCTTATCCCGAAAAAACTGCGTCACTCCTATGAGAATCGTCTGGAACATTTCGTCGAGTTCATCAGGTTTGTTCTCGACATACTCCAGATATGCCTGGATAGACTCGATTTTGAGCGTACTGAGACGCTTCTGTAAACGCCGACCGATAGTAGCGCCTTTGTAGTTGGAAAAGTCCGTACCCGTTCGCCGGCTTAACAGCCCGAAAATCTTGTCCTGCGTATTTCCCTCTTCCTCCTGCATTTCCCGCTGTACTCTGATGTCGATCGGATTCCTGATGTACTCAAGAATTTCGATGCCCATTTTGTCGGGCGGAAGTACGGCATCGGGCGTTTCGGTTTGTATGGCCGCAATCGGCATGCCGTTAAACCTGGACGTATCGGGTTCCTGTACAATAATGTAAGCACCTGCATCCTTCAGGTGCCGAACGCCGGCGGCCCCATCGCTTCCCGTTCCTGAAAGTATAATTCCGATAACATGTCGGGCGGAGTGATCGGCAAGAGAACGGAAAAGTTCGTCCACGCTTGGTTTAGGCCCTGCATTCGTGCCGGGTTTGCGCAAACTCATAACGCCTTCATGCACAGTAATGCTTTTGTCAGGCGGCGTAATATAAACCCGGTTCAACTCGAGTTTGTGCCCGTCCGAGGCTTCGGCTACTTTAAAGCGGGTTTTCCTGCTTAGCAGCTGTACGAGCATGCTTTTGTGGGTCGGACTAAGATGCTGGGCAATAATAATCGAAACATTATCAAGCTCTTCGGGCAGGTTAGCCAGAAAATCCTGAAGCGCTTCGAGCCCACCGGCAGACGCACCGATAGCTATCACATAATGTACAGGCTGTTTATTCCGCTTCGAGTTACCCATTTAACAACTTCCTTCCTAACCGAATTTGCCGAATCCGGTTTTAACCAATTAAAAAAAACCTGCGTATCTGTTCACTGTACGATCTCAACCTATGAAACCTACTCTACTCACGTCAATTAGAACAACAATGAAAGTAAAAATATTTTAATATTAAATTCACAATTCCGCAAGGAGGGAATTTGTTTATTTTTCAAAGACTTTACTGCGCTTCGCAGCGTCCCGAATAAACATGTTGATTGTAAAATAACAGCAGTTGATCATCCATCAAAATTAATTACAGAACGCTCTTTATCTCTCTTTTGAAGCTCATTTATATGTCCGGCCCGGTCGGTTTAATCAATTCATGTACAGACCACCTAACATTTGCTTCACGTATATTTATACACGTACCGGAACGGATTATTCATATTGTATTTCGGGTTTTACAGGTATAGATTGCATCACCCATCGGGAATGTAAAGCGGCGTTCAATTTCCGTAGAACTTCTTCATCTGCTTCAGGAAAGTTACAAACCGCCCGACGGCTCGCCCCCGATGGCTGACTGCGTTCTTTTCGTTTTCAGTAAGTTCGGCAAAAGTCTGAGTGAAGCCTTCAGGCTCAAAAACCGGATCGTATCCAAACCCCTGATCTCCGGATGGAGCTTTTCGTATGGTTCCTTCACACACCCCGTTAAACACAAAGCAGCCCGAAGAACTTATAAGTACAACGGCCGTCCGAAAGCGTGCGGAACGGGTCTTAGTGCCTTTAAGCTCTTTAAGTAACAATTTGATGTTATCGCGGGATGCAGCTTTCGGGCCGGCATATCTGGCCGAACGAACGCCGGGCCGGCCGCTAAGTGCATCAACCTCAAGTCCTGTATCGTCGGCCAGGGCGGGCAACCCGGTGGCTTCGTAAAGCGTGCGGGCTTTTTTAACGGCATTGCCCTCCAGGGTCGGTTCATCCTCTTCAATCTCACCGATTCCGTTAACGTCATCACGGGTTACGATTTCGATACCCAGAGGAGCAAGCAGGGACTTCATTTCCCGTACTTTACCGGGGTTCGCTGTAGCCAGCAGGATTTTTTCCGGCATCACAAAATCCCGGACATCTGCATGCTTCAAACTCATAGCATCAGTTGTTAGGGTGATGGGTTCCGTAGCCGGATATTCTGCAGCAACAAAAAAAAGCTAAGCTCACGATCAAAAAACATCATCCTGTTGAACGGGAATGGCCGAGAGCGTCCGAAAGTCGGTATAACGCTCAATTATTTCTTCTGCGGTGAGATTGATCAGCCGTTCCGGTCCGAATTTCTCTACGCAAAAACTTGCCATGGCCGAGCCGTAAATAACGGCCCGACGGAAATTGTCGTCGTCGTAGGTTCCTGAACGGGCGAGCCATCCGGCAAATCCGCCGAGAAACGTATCACCGGCTCCGGTCGGATCAAAAATATCCACAATCGGATAGGCGGGAGCGGAAAAAACTCCTCCTTTGGTAAACAATAAGGCTCCATGCTCCCCTTTTTTGATGATAAGAGTTGACGGGCCCATATCGTGAATTTTTTCAGCAGCTTTAACCAGGTTCGGTTCGCCGGAAAGTTCGCGGGCTTCCGAATCGTTGATGATCAGTACATCAACGCGCTTTAACGTTCCTTCGAGATCGGCACGGGCGCCTTCAATCCAGAAATTCATGGTATCCAGAATTACCAAATCCGGCTTGTCGATCTGCTCGAGCACTTTGCCCTGCAGGGCCGGGGCGATGTTTCCGAGGCAGACAATGCGAGCATCACGATAGGAATCGGGGATTACCGGATCGAACTTTTCAAAAACATTAAGCTGTGTATCGAGCGTATCCCGGTTGTTTAAATCATAATGGTAGCGTCCTTTCCAAAAAAACGTTTTGCCCGACTTATCGATTTGAAGGCCTTCAAGATCGATGTTTTTATCCCTGAAAAGCTGAATATCGGAATCGGCAAAATCACTGCCCACCACCCCGACCAGCTTCAGCGGTTTGTGAAAATAACTTGATGTAAGTGAAATATAGGTCGCGGACCCGCCGAGAATACGGTCCGTTTTTCCGAATGGTGTTTCGATGCCGTCGTAAGCGACTGAACCAACTACCAGGATGCTCATATGTGGAAATTATATGATTTAAATTTTATTTGACTTATGGCCGAAAACAGCTTGATTCAGAAGCTAATCCGGACTCTATTTTTAAGTCCCCTAAGGTAATCATCAATTTTCAATATGCCATGAAACATTGGCCGATGTAATGTTTCTTTTTGGGAAGGGTGGTGGCCGAGAGGCTGCAGGGTGGTTGTTAGTGGCGTTAACTGCCCCGGGATACCAGTTAGGCCTGCACGTAAAACAAACCTGTGAATTATTCCAAAAACGCCTCAAAAAGCAGTTGTGCTGTTTTCCGGGTGTGAAAACCGACCAGGGGCTGCGTATATTTTAGGAATTGGTCAGCTCATCACAAAAAGCACTCATGGCAACAGCTTATAAAAATTTTAATCATAAACGCCTCGACGCCCTGCTTCATAACAGGCTGCGACTGGCGGTATTATCCGCGGTAGCTCATTCTGAAGAAGTTGATTTCATGAGTTTGCGCCATGCCGTGCAAACCACCGACGGGAACCTGAGCATTCAGCTCAGAAAACTTGAAGAAGCCGGGTACGTTGCCATCAACCGCAGTTTCCAGATTTCGCGTAAACAAACCAACGTCGCCCTAACCACCCGCGGCCTCAACGCCCTTCAGGAATACCGCGATATTCTCCAAAGCTGGCTTGATGTGTGATAGATGCCGATTATCAGAGATCGGAAATCGATACGTCGCTACATCTTTTAAATCGCTCAATCAATCTGTTAGACGCCTTGGGGTGATTGTGAATCACTTTGATTTAGCGATTTTTGAGATTTCCGATTTGGCGACATAGCGATCTGAATGCGGGGCAAACGATAAAGTATTTTGCATAGATCGGAAATC
>PXDL01000457.1 GCA_003566395.1 Balneolia bacterium
CAAGCTCGATGATCAGAATCTCATCGTTTCTGTCCCGGGATATTTCAAGGCTTCTTTCTACATAGTTCAGCGTCGTAGGGCCGATTGTGCCCTCAATTCGCATCACGGAAACGGTTGACGCATCACGTTCCGGCTCAGCTTCATTTTGAATCACATGACCCGGGGCGATTTCGCTCGACCCAGCAACCGCGTTTATCACAAAGAACCCGACAAAAAATATACCCAGAATGTAGATTAGGTTCCTGAACTGCAGATATATCAGCGAATGAGTCATCATGATTGACAGCAGCTTGTAAAAGTTAGAGTAGTCTTTCTACCGGATAGTAATCCGAAAACATCATCACAGACCCGGCTGTGCATTATCTGAAGGCGTTGCATAACGGTTCATTTATCCGTCTTCTGTCTTTTCTCAATTTATAAACGCCATACCCAAATAAAGCGTTTCTTGTTATGAATCCCAAGAAGATAGAAAGTCCGGATGTCGAAACAGAAAAAAATCCGACTTTCCACTAATACCTTTTACACTTTTTCTCCGCATTAATAGCATACCTTAACCATTTAACTCCATTGACCCTATGAAAAATCTTCTACTCTCTGTTCTTTTGATTGTTCTTTCACTTTCGCTCCTCTCCTGCTCCGACAGCTCCACAGGCCCATCCACCCCTGGCGACGATAACGGTGATGTAAATGCAAGCTTTACCGTATCGGGCGAAGTTGAAGGCAATAAAACGGGTTTTGGAGAGGCCTATTTTCAGGTATTGGATGAAGGCCTTGATTTTGAACTCTACATTGAGGGAGAAAACTTCGAGCTCTACATTCAGACGCTTGGTTTTCTGAACGCAAACTCTGTGGAAGCACGCACCTATCAAATCGGAAGTTTTGAGAGTGAACTCAACGCCGGATTTGATTTCACTGGAGATGACGACATCACCTTCGATACCTTTATCGAAGGCACCGGCGGCACCTTAACGATTTCTTCAGTTGCCCCTGGGCGTATGGCGGGTACCTTTCAATTTACCGCCTCGGCCTACATGGCCGAAACAGACAGTTTCGCTACCGTTACAATTGAAGAAGGAGTGTTCAACGTGCAGCTGATCGAATTTTGAAAACCACGACAAAAGTATTAAATTTTATGACAGTTGTCGGGTTTCAATAA
Organism: Balneolia bacterium; assembly: GCA_003566395.1. Taxonomy (GTDB): domain Bacteria; phylum Bacteroidota; class Rhodothermia; order Balneolales; family Cyclonatronaceae; genus Cyclonatronum. The sequence goes on from PXDL01000457.1 coordinate 1,157, forward strand.
ATGTAACAATGAGCGCCATGTCTTACAATATAATCCGGGAAACAGAAATCCCATACGTAAGTGAAGATAAAACACGAGAGTTCATGAAGATGGCTCGTAAAGGCCTATCCATCAACGATTTTCAGCTTCTCGCAGAATCAGCACCGCTTTCACTTTCGGAGTGGAGTCACATGCTCAATATTTCCGAAAGGAGTCTTCAGCGCTATCAAAAATCCGGTCATACGTTTTCTCTTCCAGAGTCCGAGAAACTGCTCAGGTTGGCACATCTTTTCAATAAAGGGAAATCCGTATTCGGTGAACCCCAAAAGTTCTTCGCCTGGCTGAAACATCCCAATGCTATCTTCAGCGGAGATACGCCCCAAAGTCTGCTCAACAGCTCCTTTGGTCTGGAGCTCGTTCTCGACGAACTCACGCGCATAGAACACGGGGTGTTCGTCTAACTCAACTACGGGCACCATGGATGTGTATCGCGTGGCCAAAAAACGATGGTGTGAGGATTTGTCCGGTGAGGGTGCACGGCGAGCAGGAGGACGTTGGAACAGCAAAGAAATCCCCGTTCTCTACGCATCCGAACATCGCTCACTCTGTTGTCTTGAGCTTTTGGTACACATTCCCTTAACCACAGCACCAACCGAACTGATGCTGATTACCATCGGGGTGCCGGATTCTTTTCCCGTGCGTGTGGTCCGGCAATCAGAACTGCCGTCATCCTGGAACGAGCCCGTACCGGATTCATTCACACGGCAACTTGGAGATGAACTTCTGACTTCGCAAGCTTACGGCTGCATCAAAGTGCCGTCATCCGTTATGGAAGAGGAGTACAATGTGCTGCTCAATCCGGGATTTACAGATTACCAGGAAGTGTCTATAAAAGATATTCGTCCCCTGCATTTGGACCGGTATTTCGGGAACATGTAAAACTTCGACCCGGGAAAACTCAGTGTAAATCGGAATCTTGCAATTAACCCATTTCTCCGCTATCGTCGAGCAGTTATCCGAACCTTAACATAATTGTTAGTATGAATACCAGATTTCTACTTTTTATTGCAGCATCGATTTTGTTAATCACTTCCTGCACTTCTCAGGACGAAGCCGACCTGATTCTCACAAACGGCGTTATTTATACCATGGATGATGCCAATCCTGAAACAGAGGCCGTCGCCATTAAAGACGGCCGTATTCTCTCTGCGGGCAGCAACGAAGAAATTATGGCCTACCGAACCGGAACTACCGAAGTTATTGATCTTAACGGAGCCTTTGCAACGCCGGGCTTTATAGAAGGCCATGCTCATTTTTATGGTATCGGCAGCGCCCGGCTTCAGCTCGACCTGCTTGGCGTTGAAAGCTGGCAGGAAATTGTAAACATGGTGGAAGCGGCCGTTTTAGAATCCGAGCCGGGAGCGCTTATTCTCGGCCGAGGCTGGCATCAAAACGACTGGACCGAAAACCCTGCCCGCATGATCGGCGATTTGCCTCATCATCAGAAGCTAAGTGAGGTTTCCCCGGAGAACCCCGTTGTTCTTACTCACGCAAGCGGACATATGAGCTTCGCCAATACCCTCGCGATGGAAATGGCCGGCGTGGATGTCGATACAGAAGATCCCTCCGGCGGTGAAATTGTGCGCGATGAAAACGGTCAGCCTTCAGGTGCTTTTCGGCAGCGCGCATCCGGACTGCTGTCTCCGGTTACCGACGCCTGGGATCCCGACATTGCCTCCGTTATGCAAACGGCGGTACACGAAGCTTTGAGAAACGGTATCACCACTTTTGGTGATGCCGGAACTCCGGTCAATCGTATTAAGCAAATGATGGAGCAGCACCGGGAATCACCGCTTGATCTGCGGCTCCATCTCATGGTTCGCGATGATAACAACACGATGCGCCGGGAACTCCATGAAGTTAGCGGAGCTATAGAAAATGATCCCTATTTCTCAGTGACCGGTATAAAAAAAGCGATAGACGGCGCGCTCGGCACCCACGGGGCATGGCTGCTTGAACCCTATTCCGACCGACCCGAGACCTCCGGATTCAACACAACACCGCTTGATGAAATCAGGGAAGCAGGAGAGCTGGCTATTGAGCATAATCTTCAGCTTGCCGTACATGCAATCGGCGACCGTGGGAATCGTGAAGCCCTCGATTTATACGAAGAGCTTTGGGAACATGCCATGCTTGCCGGATCTGACCTCAGATGGAGAATTGAGCACGCTCAGCATTTGCATCCGGATGATATCCCTCGTTTTGCCGAACTTGGCGTTATCGCTTCCATGCAGGGAATTCATGCGGTATCGGACGGTCCCTGGGTTCCACGCCGGGTTGGAGCCGAACGAGCGGCCGTCGGGGCGTATGCCTGGCGAAGCCTGCTGGATTCAGGTGCCGTAATTATAAACGGAAGCGACGCGCCCGTTGAACGAATCAATCCTGTTCCAAGCTTCGCAGGATCAGTAACGAGAGAAATGGCCGATGGAGACACTTTCTATCCGGAACAGGCCAAGACACGTGAAGAAGCACTACGATCCTATACATCGGATGCGGCTTACGGGATTTTCAGGGAAACGGAGCTTGGATCGCTCTCGGAAGGCAAATTCGCCGATATCGTAGTGTGGTCTCAAAATCTGATGACCGTTGAGGAAGCCGAAATGACGACTACCGAGGTCCTGCTCACAATTGTAGGTGGTGAGGTAAAATACCGCAGGGAATAATCTTAAAGAGTATCAGGGTACAATCCATGTGCCCTGCCAGCTTCCCCGGTTAAAGCGGCACCGCATTCTTAGATGATGGTCTTTGTGGAGTTGAAGGGCCGTCATCTCGGTTGCTTCTGCACGGATTAGGGCAAAATAATTCACCTGATCGAAGTCCCAGTGTTCCGGCTCTTGGAATGAAGGACCGAGATTTTCTCCGGGTGATGCTTTGGTTGTGTACAATGCACGGCCTCTCCCTTTAATACCGGCGTTATGCTTTTCGTGCTGCTTTCCGGTAGTGATGCACTCAAGGCTGCAACCTATAGTAACCTGCAGCTGCCGCCCGGGATCCCAAAACTGTAAACAACCTGAAGGGTTTTCCCTGATGTGCGATACCTTGTCACTTCGGCTATCGGTGTACATCAAGAGTGTATTTTGGTCATCGGCTTCTCTTAATACCACAATTCGGCTTTGCGGCTTGGCATCTTTGGATGAAGTCGATAACGTAAGAAGCCTAAACGGATGGTTAGAATCTCCTACGGCACTGCGTATATGACTCCAGATTTGTGTCGCGTTTTTTTCAGGGGGATATTCGATGCTTATCATTACAACCGGATGACCAAGGATTATTTATCGATATAAGTTTATAAATAACAGTTTATTAACATTGTATCATTTCATAATTTCAGAATTTATTCCAGTAGAAACTTCTATCATGTAAATAACTCCGGGCCAATAAGATAAACAGGATTTTTACCACAAAATATATTGAGCTAAATATATAAACAATTCCATGAATTATTGGTCTTACCAAACACGAAAAAACAAACCTTAAACCCTATCACATCTGAATTCGTTCATTATTAGTGATTAAATCTTTAATTAATTGTAACACATAAAATTATACTTATTTCGTCATAAAAATATCACAATAACCAAACGAATTTTAATGGGTTCATGTTAACCCCACCATACATTCATGGACCGGGTTATTCACCAAAACATTAACCCACTCTGTACCATGAACATCCAAACACTAAAACAAATGCGACTATGCAAGCTACAGAATTTAATTTAGGGAATGCCACCTTTGAAAATTATGTCGGACAGGACCATGGTCTTTCCGAAATGTCTTTTCAAATGGTAGCACACGTATTAACGGTGGGGTATGCTGTAATGTTCGCTGCTCTCATCTATTTTATCCTGACGATCAAGACGGTCCAGCCCAAATACCGGACTACAGCCGTATTATCGGTAGTAGTAATGGTATCGGCAGGTCTTCTTCTGTTTATTCAGGCTCAGAACTGGATCAGCGCCTTCTCCTTCGACGCAAGTGAGGGGAGATATTTTCTCGCAGACGGTGCTGCTATGTTTAACAACGGGTATCGATATCTAAACTGGTTGATCGATGTGCCTATGTTGCTTTTCCAGATTCTGTTCGTTGTTACCCTGACTCGCAGCAGTTTTTCCAAGGTTCGTAATCGTTTCTGGATATCGGGTACATTGATGATCGTTACCGGTTACATCGGTCAATATTATGAGGTTACAAACTTCGCTCTGTTTGCAGTGTGGGGCACGATTTCAACTTTATTCTTTATTGACATTCTGGTACAGATGAGAAAGGTGATAAAGGAAGGCTCCGAAGGAATCCCGCCTGAAGCGGCACGCTATATGGGCTACATCTGGACGATATTCCTGTTCTCATGGATGCTTTACCCTGGTGCGTATCTAATGCCATACCTGATTCCACCGGGACTCGAGCCCGCGCTTTCAGGCCTGGCCGGTGAA
>PXDL01000019.1 GCA_003566395.1 Balneolia bacterium
AGATTAGATTATTTCAGAATTTTAACCAGATCGAGCATTTCCATCTGTATGCTCTTCTTTTTGCCCCATCCGCTTTTAAGCGGCGTCAGTTTGATGTTGTTGTTCACAATACCAACCATTACACTAACATGACCGTCGAGCAGAGCGTTTACTGCCGCTACCCCGAGCCTGCTTGCCAGAACACGGTCGCGGGCGGTTGGGTTGCCCCCGCGCTGAATATGACCCAGCACGCAGACCCGCATATCGATATCGGCAAAATCGTCCTTAATCGAGTTCTGTAGCTTAATGGCTCCGCCGGACTCGTCACCTTCGGCTACAATTACAAGCGTACTCCGCTTTTTGTTGGCCAGAATATCCTTAAGAGTGGTCTTTATTTCGTTGATGTGAACCAGCGTTTCCGGAAGGAGGGTAAGTTCGGCCCCGCAGGCAATGCCTGTTTCAAGGGCGATGAAGCCCGCATCGCGGCCCATCACTTCAACCAGAAACATGCGCTCGTGCGCATCGGCGGTATCCCGGATTTTATCGATGGCTTCCAGGGCGGTATTGAGGGCGGTATCGTAGCCGATGGTTTCGTCGGTACCGCTCAGATCGTTATCTATGGTACCGGGCACGCCTACAATCGGGAAATCGTGTTCCTGATTCATAACAGTAGCACCCTGAAACGTACCGTCTCCACCGATTACCACAAGGGCATCAATATTTTGGCTTCGTAGATTTTCAGCTGCCTTTTTGCGGCCTTCAACCGTCAGAAAATCTTTGGAACGAGCCGACTTCAGTATCGTTCCGCCTTTTTGAATGGTGTTGGATACTGAAAGTTTTTTTAGTTCAATAAAGTCCCCTTCAATAGCACCCTGATATCCATATCTGATGCCCGCAACTTCAAGGTCTCTGTATATGGCTGTTCTCGTCACTGCACGTATTGCGGCATTCATACCCGGGGAATCACCGCCACTCGTTAGCACCCCGATTTTTTTGATCGTTTTCAAAGGAAATAATGTTTAGTTTTTAAAACTAACCTAAGCCGGAAAATTACGCAGCCAAAGCAGCCGAATCAAGTAAAAGAATGATGTAGTTAAGGTAGCGTTACGGCCTGAATATCGGACTAAATTTTGAATTCTATTAAAGATAAGGAAATTATTGCGGTCGGCCCGGTTCATGGGGTAACCCTGGATGACCTGAGAAATCCTGTGGAGAAGGAACTGAAAGAGTTCCGGACGTTCTTCAAAAAGGCGCTCAAGACCGATGTGTTCCTGCTGGATCAAATGATCCGCTATCTGCATCGCATGAAAGGTAAAGAACTGCGGCCCATACTCGTGCTCTATTCGGCCCGGCTTTGCGGTACCATAAATGAGCGTACCTACAGAGCTGCAACCATGATCGAGCTGCTTCACACCGCCACGCTCATTCATGATGATGTTGTGGATGATGCCGAAAAACGGCGTGGATTGCTGAGTATAAATCAGGTTTGGAAAAACAAGGCCGGCGTACTGCTGGGGGATTTCCTGCTTTCTAAGGGACTTCTCGTAGCCCTTGATGCCGATGAATTCAAGCTGCTCAAAATTATGTCCGTTGCCGTAAAGGCGATGAGCGAAGGCGAGCTGCGTCAGTTGAAGGCTTCCAAGCTTCAGAATATGACCGAGGAGAAATACTTCGAAATTATCCGGGATAAAACCGCGAGTCTGCTGGCGGCCTGTACCGAAGGAGGTGCCTATACCGCTACGGAAAACCAGGCTGAAGTACAGCGTATGAAGCATGTGGGGCAGAATCTCGGTATCGCGTTTCAAATCCGCGACGATCTGTTCGATTACGGCGTGGATAATATCGGCAAGCCTGTGGGCAATGATATACGTGAGAAAAAAATTACGCTTCCGTTTATTAAGGCCCTCGAAAGCTGTACGTTTTTGGAGCGTCAAAAATGGAAGCTACGTTTCGGAAACGGGCGAAAATCCCCAAAAGATGTAGCCGCAATTACGCGTTTTGTTCATGAAAGCGGTGGCTTTGAAGCGGCCGCGGTGATGATGGAAAGCTACAGCTCCCGTGCTTTGTCGCTGCTGTCCGAATTCCCGGAGTCTCCCCAACGCGAAGATATGATCAGGCTGGTACGCTACATCACAACGCGGAAAAAATAAACGTGTACTACTTATGGCATCCCGCAAAAGAAAATGGCTCATAGATGCGCACAACGTGATGCATCAGCTCCCGGAAATAAAAAGCCGGCTGCAGTCCGATCATTTGGGCGCTATGCGGGATTTTTGCATGATGGTATCAACGGCCGCCCGTAAAAATCGATGCAAAGCAGAGCTGGTTTTCGACGGTGTTCCGCTGATTATTCCCGGAACTTTTGCAGGGCTTACGGTGCATTTTTCAAGAGAACGAACCGCGGATGAAGTAATCATAAGTATGCTGGCCGGGGAGAATGCGGCCCAAAAATGGACCCTTGTGACCGACGACCGGGAGATTCGCCAACAAGCATTTTACTATCATGTGGATGTCCTGCGCACAGGCCCTTTCATTTCATTATTGACCAAACCGGCGGCATCTTCATCACAAAGCGGCAGCGGTACATTGAAGACATCCCCCCGAAAAAAAAACCGGAAGAAGGCAGTGCGTGATCCCGGAGAGGTAGCTAATCCGGATAACAAGGAAGTGGAGTTTTTTTTGAAATATTTTAAAGGCGAAAATGAATGAAGTGGTGCCGGCGGAAGTGGACCGTATATTTATCTCGGATGTGCATCTGGGTGGGTTTGAACCGCAAGAAAACAAGCGTATAGAAGAACGCCTGCTCGGTTTTCTGAAGGTGGTTAAAGAGCATGACTTTCAGCTCACTTTGTTGGGTGATTTGTTTGATTACTGGATGGAATACCGTGGTGAATGGCCCCGTTATGGTGAGCGTGTTCTTGAGGCTTTGGAAGAGATCAATAAACAGAAGCAAGTGCTTTACATCACCGGAAATCATGACAACTGGACGGGACCGCGCATTGAGCGGGCGGGCTTCGACCTTGAACAAGAATACCGGATGGTTAAAATCGGCGAGCAGCACGTGCTTATGCTGCACGGAGACGGGCTTAAAGACACTTCGTTCAGTTTGCCGCGCGCAAGGTTTCACCGGCTTCTCAGAAATCCGTATTTTTTGTCTTTATATCAGGGTCTTCTTCCGCCCCGTCCCGGTATTGAACTCATGCGGCAGTTTTCACGAAAAGCAAAACTGCGGGACGACTTCACCGATACGCATGCCACGGGAAATAAACTTGATATCTGGGCGGAAAAAACCCTGGAACGCGGAATAGCGGATGTTGTGATGTGCGGTCATCATCATAAACCTGTTTTTCGCCGTACCGGACACGGGCTTTATATAAATCTCGGTAACTTTTATCACGATTCAACCATGGCTGTTTATACCAGTAAGGGCTTCAGGCTCGTTAAATGGATTATGGCATCGAATCGGTTCGAACTCCTTAAATCGTAAAAATACTACCACATGAGCGAATCCTTCAATTCAGACGAAGAACGCTATCTGAACGACCCCGAATTTCGCAAGAAAATTAAAGAACGGCAGATGAAAAATGCCGTACCGAAAAGCGCGGGCCGGAATTCCGGGAACGGAAACGGCTCGTCTTTCTCAGACCGCATCAGCTCAGGCGGTATGAGGTATTTGCTTTATACAACCGGAGGGGTACTGCTGGCAGGGCTGATCGGCGGCATCATATTTTTCTTTTACCTGATTCAGGGCTTGCCTTCTATTGAGGAACTCGAAAATCCCCGCACCGATGTAGCTTCGTTCGTGCTGAGCAGAGACGGCAATGTGCTTGATACTTATTTCATTGAAAACCGGCGCTATGTTACAATAGACGAAATTTCGCCCCATACGGTAAACGCGCTGATTGCAACGGAAGATCATCGTTTTTACAACCACTGGGGTATCGATATGCGCCGTACACTGGCCATTCCTTACCACATTATGAGGGGTGCGCCCCAGGGTGGGTCAACCATTTCGCAGCAGCTTGCCCGTAATCTCTACCGTTCAATAGGACGTGAGGTGTCTGTGATCCGGAAACTTCGGGAAATGATCACCGCCATCCAGATTGAGCGAAATTATACCAAGAGTGAGATCATTCAGATGTATCTGAATACGGTTGAATTCAGTAACAGCGCTTTCGGCATTGAATCGGCCGCGCGTACTCATTTTAATAAAGAAGCCCGAGACCTGAACATCGAAGAGTCGGCCGTGCTTATCGGTTCGCTTCAGGCCGTTTCGTATTTCAATCCCCGCTTAAATCCCGATAATGCTCAGCGCCGCCGCAACATCGTATTACGGCAGATGAACCGCCATGGATTTATTTCAGAAACCGAGTTCGGGGCCATGGCTGCCCGCCCGATACAGCTCGATTATCAGCGCCCGCGTTCAGCAACGCGCCAAAGCCGGTATTTCGGGGAATATGTACGACAGCAGATTTCGGGATGGGCTGAAGAGAACGGTTACGACCTTTACCGGGACGGCCTGGTGGTGTACACCACTATTGACGCCACCATGCAGAGCCATGCTGAACGGGTTATGGAAACCAAGATTGACTCTCTCCAAACCGCCTTTATAGAAGTTTGGGGTGGTGACAATGGCGAGGACTACATGCCCGCATATTTTGAGCGTTTCCCGCATCACCTTAAAGAATATGTGATTGAGTCCGGGGAATTCCAGGAGGCCGTACGGCAGGGAAAAAGCAGACAAGCGGTTTTGGATTCACTTATGGCCGATTCCGACTTTTTGAGAAAAATTAAGCGGACACGGGTGCGGCTTGAAGGTGGTTTTGTAGCTGTAGAACCGGGAACGGGTCACGTTCTTGCATGGGTGGGCGGTACCGATTACTCCACGATTCAGCGAGATAATGTTTCTCAGCTGCGGCGGCAGGCCGGTTCAACCTTTAAACCGTTTGTTTACGCGCTTGCTATCGACAACGGCTATCCGCCCTATCACGAATTTTCAAGATATCCGGTGAGTTTTCGAGACCGGAACGGGCGCATCTGGGCGCCGAACGATATGAGTATTGCGCCGGGACCGGAAATGGTGCCGCTTCGTGAAGCCATAGCCCGAAGTCTGAATAACGTTACCGTGCGTCTTCTGCCCGAACTTGCCGGAGCACCCGATACCGATCAGCTTGAAGATCTTTTCCCCGCTGCACGGCAAATAGCGGATATGGCGCGGAGACTCGGAATAAAATCTGAAATGCAGGCTGTTCCGTCAATCGCTCTCGGTACGGCTGAAATTAACCTGCTTGAGCTGGTGAACTCCTACGCCACCTTCGCCAATAGCGGGGTTTATGTTGATCCGGTTACCATTCTTCGCATCGAAGATCGTGAAGGTAATATTCTTTTTGAAGCCCCGACTCAGATGCAGGAAGAAGTGATGAGTCCGCTCACCGCTTATGTTATGGTGGATATGATGCGCGGGGTAATCAGCGGTGGAGACTGGGGGCACGGAACAGGAGTCCGGTTCAGGAATATGGGTATTCGTCAGGATGTGGCCGGAAAAACAGGAACCACCAACAATGCGGCGGACAACTGGTTTGTAAGCATGTTCCCGCACGTAGTGGCGGGCGTTTGGGTTGGTGGTGAAGATCGTCG
>PXDL01000193.1 GCA_003566395.1 Balneolia bacterium
AAGGTGCCATTCCGTACCTTCGGGCAAAACGACCGACTCACTGAAAAACAAATCCTGGTCCACCCGTAACGGACCGTTCATATCTCTGAAAAACGGATCCCGAGAAAACGTGATGTTCATTTCGCCCTCTCCCCCTGTTTCCCGGTGTATCACAAAGCTCATGCCCGTGTATTCCCCGTTCTCCAAGAGGCTAGCCGGATTAGTAAAGGGCGAAAAAATGCGTTTTCCGCTTAATGAGCCCGGCCCGAACGCGGTCTCAAAATGGATGCCCCTCGTGTAGGTATGGCAGCGGTCCGGGTCTTCATCACCATAAATGAAAAGGGCGAACGGGTTCCGCCCTTCCTCACCGAAATGATCCAGATCTATTACAAAAGCATCGCGGTAGGATACGCCCAGCGGATGCTGCTCCCGCTTTACCAGCACGGGCTGTTTGGTCCGCGAGCCGCAGGCGTTGTTCCATCCGGCAATATCCCAAACGTAATGTCCGTCGGCCGGAAATGTGCGCAAATCGTGTCTGCGCGTTGAGTAAGCGCCGGCCACTTGATAGACGAACAAGCCTTTGTCGTCATGGTTCATCGTGGCGTTATCGTAGGTCGGTTCAAGTCCATCGGTGGTTGACAGTTTTTGGCGATTTTCGAATACCAAAAGTGAGCCGTCATCAAGCTCCACAGCGGCGGCATCTCCGGTGGTGTAAAAATCGCGCAGGGTGATGCGCCGGGTTTCGTCTTCAATCCGGTACATCTCATTCCAGCCAAGAAACTCCCGCTCCCAGGCGTTCACGCTTAAGTTGGCAATATAGCTCTCGAACAGACTCCAGTAGGCCGGGTGCGTGCCTCCGTTTCCCAGATAGGGATGCGGATTTCCGAGCAAATGATGCCCGATTTCATGCACCGTATTTGTCAAGCCTCGGTATCCGTCGGTAAACATGGCGGTAGCCCCGGACACATTCGGACCGAACCCCATCACCTGTAAACCTTCATCAACAGGATAGCTGCCTCCGCCCAGCCCGGCGAATCCCGACCATCCTGCATTAAAAGGATGCGGAGTGGTGCGATTCCAGCGGTGCACAACTACCGTATAATCGATAATTCCGTTTGACTCACGCACGTGGACTCCGTACGAAGGCGTGTGCCAATTATCCAGAGAATTAAGTGGTACCCCGGCCCGGGAAGGCTTTCCTTCTCCATCACCAAACACCTTTTGAATCGCGGCCCGGTTTGCCGGACCTGCCAACCCGCCCCGCAGGGAATCGGGCAGTGAAACGTAATAACTCCGCCCGTAAACCTTCATCTTACCCAGCGAGGCCTGATCAAAAAAGTTGGTGACATTCTGGAATTCGTTTCTTCCTTCGGTGTCATTTCCGTTTTCGCTGATGAAGCGCCGCATCCACCCGGGCACGTCGGCCGGGTCTTCTCCCGGCATCTCGTTCCACGCACCCATATCCGCTTCATCGGATTCAAAGCGCGAAAAAATCAGAGAAATACGTAACGTACCCACAGATGGGACGGTGCGGCCGGTAAAGACCGAATCCGGCTCAGAAGCCGCAAGCTGCACCTCGGTCTGCTCATCACCCTGAAAACCACGCCTTGTTTCTTCGGCAAGCTGTTCATCACTGGAAGCACACGAGGCCAAGAGCAGCAGTAAGCCCGCGAGCGGATAAATTATGTGTTTCATACGTTTAGGCAGTTCATTCAGGGAATACTCATTTTTGAGATAGTCGTTCCACGCCAATTTATGGATAATTTCTCCGGGATGTATCTTTGCAGAATCACGGGCAAACTGAGCAATCTTGTGAAAGCGGTCAATGGTTCGATTCAGTAACCTGACAGCGATTCGTTTATAACAGAAGATTCACATTCCCCGGATGCAAGTTCCTCCAAGTTTGCAAACCCCTTCTTAACCCTCTGATTTCGGCATGGCTCCGAATCGTTTTTTGTAGGCTTTGCTGAAGTATGATGCCGATCTGAATCCCACCTGACGGGCTACTTCTTTTATGAGCGCCCGGTTGTCTTGTTCCAGCAGATGAGCTGCCTGCTGCAACCGCACTTCCCGAATAAATGCAGCCGGCGTAAAACCGGTCAGTTCACCTACGCGCCGGTAAAGCTGACGCTCACTCATATTCAGCTCAAAGGCCATATCGCCTACTGAAATATCGGTTTCGGATATATTCGATGTCACATACTCCCGGAGCCGGTCAATGAGCTGCTCATCTTCTCCCTGTGTATCGGTATCCACAAGCGCTTCGGCGGCCCAACTCTTACGTGACCGGGAAGCCTCCAGCAGATTCTCAGCCCTGGCCAAAAGCTCTTTTTTATCGAACGGTTTCACCACATAATCGTTGATACCGATGCGCAGGGCTTTCATCATGTCTTCTCGTTCGGCCCTCGCCGTCACAAAAATAAAGGGCAGGGACGAGAGCTTTTTATCGGCCTTCATCGCCCCGGCAAGACCGTAGCCGTCAAGTTCGGGCATCATAATATCGCTCACCACCAAATCGGGCAGTTCCCCGCTCTGAAGCTGTTTCAGGGCATCTTTACCGTTCACAGCCGAGCTAACCGCATAGCCTGCATCTCTGAAAATACCGACGATATATGCTTTCATGTCTTCGTTATCATCCACCACCATAGCTGTTTTTGTGGTGGAAGCATCCGGGGCTGTTTTCGTCTCGTTCTGTTCAGGTAATTCAGATGTATCCTCTTCAACCTGCAAATCCGGGTCAGCTTGTGCGGTCTTCTCAACCGGTTCGGCAGGAGTCTGAATAAACGGAATCCGCACGATAAACGTAGTGCCTTCGCCTTCGCAGCTTTCCACGGAAATAGTACCTCCGTGCATTTCCACCAGCTCTTTGGTAATCGCAAGCCCGAGACCCAAACCTTCCGAATAGTTCTTTTCATCCTGCTTCACCTTATAGAAACGATCGAAAAGATTTCCTATATCTGATTCAGGAATTCCTTTACCGGTATCCGAAACCCGTATAATCAGCTCATCGTCTTCTTTTATCACCTCAGTCTGAATTTCACCGTGGGCATCGGTGAATTTAATTGCATTGGAAAGCAGATTCCCGATAACCATCTGAATTTTGTCGTCATCGAGCAAACACACCGGCATTTCAGCTTCCACACCTACCAAAAGCCGTACATCCCTTGATTCGGCAAATGATTCGAAAGCTCCGATATGCGTTTTGAAATAGGATGTCGTTTCCACGGGCTTTCTGTTCAGGCTTACTTTTCCGCTGTCGAGCCGGGTGATATCAATAATTTGCTCAACCAGACGCTTGAGTCTGTCCGAATTATTGAGGGCGGTTCTAAGATCGGATGACGGCGCCGGTGAGCGCTCCAGTTCATTTCGCAGGCTGCCGAGCACCAGCGTTAAAGGGGTGCGGAGCTCATGGGAAATATTGGCAAATAGCTTGTCCTTCAGCTCGGTAACGGCAGCGATTTCATCATTCTTCGACTCCACCTCCAGCTTGGCGCTTTCAAGGTCTTCATTTTTTTGACGCAGAGACTCGGTTCGCTCTTCAATGACGGCCTCAAGTTCCTGCTGCCTTATTTTATAGCGGTGCGTCTGCCATTTTACGGCTCCGTACATCAGCAGAATTAATCCGAGCAAATACAGTCCGTACGCCCAGTAGGTGCGGTACCAGGGCGGCAAAATGCGGAAAGCATAAGACCCGGCAGGCGAAACATGCCCTGAAGGAAACCGGCTCCGCACTTCAAAAACATAGTCGCCTTCCGGAAGATTTGAAAACTCCCGGAACGTCCGGTCGCTCCACTCCGACCATTGATCGTTAAAGCCTGCCAGCCGCGACTGAAACAACAGCTGCTGAGGCGTCTGCGAAAATGAAGGCTGGGCGTATGAAAAATGAAGATTATGGTCGGAGTAATCCAGTACGGCCGGCTCTAACCGCCCGGCTGAAGAGCCACCGAACAGCAGTGAATCCTGCCCGGTGTGAACACTTCGGACAAGGACCGGATCGAAATCCGCGCGGCCCGGAGTGTACAGCCGATGCCGTTCGGTAACCCAAATCCCCGAAGGTGTACTGGCATAGGCGAAGTCGTTGGTCAGATGGTATCCAAACACCGGCTCAGTTGTAAACTGGCGAAACGCCAGGGAGTCGGACCTCAGGGTTTGACCGTCGAATGTTAAAAGGCTGTTATGCTGCTGCGCATCCACGGATACCATAAAGACTCGGTTTTCGGTGGTTTCAATATGCTCCAGATACGCGAAGTCCGGAAGCTGAAGTCCGGTTGGGATGAGCGCTTCGCTGGTGAGCGGTCGGCCGGGCTGAATCCGCTCCGAATCAAGCATTACAAGCTGATGCCCATCATCGATTCCAAAAAGCGCGTTTCCGATTTCAAATACCGCTGACAGGGTGGGCGAATCTTCGGTTCCGTCAAAGGTTTCGGTCAGTATATCGGGCGAATCCTTGTAAAAGCCGTCCCAGGCTTGTGGTGAAGATAAGCGGTATGCAAATCCCTGCGTGGTTCTCAGCCAGACATCACCCTGAGCATCCACAAACCCTTCGTGTATATCTTCCCCCGGCTCCATCAGCACGGCATGCTCGCTAATCCGGGGCGTTCCGTCTGCATCAAACGCGAGCCTCATAGCGGTAACATGATTGATTCCTGCAAGTAGGAAGCGGTCGCTTCTGCCGGGTTGAAAAAGCAGGACAAAATCTTGAATGTTTCTACGAAGGTCGTTTGATTCGCGGAGTTGTTCACCGTCCCACGAAGCCAGACCGTTTTGGGTCAGGATGATGAGCCGCTCACTCCCGTTTTCATCCCTTATCTGCGCAAAAGCCCGGCTTTGATTCAGTACCGAAGAAAGCTCTTCTATTTGTTTATCTGCGGCCCGCATAACGCTGGTTGAAGTGAGAATCCACAGCTGATTGCCATAACGGTGCACTACGTAGGGCGTACCGCGAATAGGGTCCGGACGCGGAATTAATCTGGCCGGTTGTTCGTGATTGATACGCACGATGCCGTTACCGGTCATCAGCCAGATACCGCCTTCGCGGTCTTCAGCCATATTCAGGATTGTGTTGCTCGGCAGGCCGGACTGCTCGGTAAAATGATACACGGTATTAAATTCCTTATCGAACAGATAGAATCCGTTTTCAATAGTTACGATGCCCGTCTCTCCGGTTGAAAGTACGCCTGCGTTGTAAATACGGCTTGCGGGGTTGGTAAAGTAGGGTGATGCGCTGCCGTCCGGATAAACGCGCCGAAGCCGTTCGCCGGTTACGGGATTGTAGAGGGTAAACTCGTTATCGGTCTGAAGAAGCCACAACGGATAGTCATCGGTCTCGCCTATATGGACGGTAGCCGTCATGGTCATAGGGCGGTCGGTTAATTCATACTTGAACCGCACGCCCTCGTTTTCGATACGGTACAGTCCGAAACGGGAATCGCTCATTGAGAGCACATACAAGCGGTCGCCGGAGCGTACAAACCGTGCATTCACCTCCGGGGCATCCATCATGCTAAACGAATCCGAATCGGGTTTATACCGGATTATCACTCTTGAATCGCGGATATAAACGGAACCTTCCAGGTTTTCCAGCTCCCAGGCGGTCAGGGTTTGCTCACTAAGGGCGTTCAGCGAATCAGACAGAGAGTTAAACTGAATAAGGCCGAGTGAATCAGGCTCAAGATATCCGAAAACCCGTTGTCCCCCGGCGTAGATCCTTCCGCTGTCGTCTATTTCAAGTGACCGCATAGGTCCGCCAGTTTCTATCAGCCTCCAGTTGAGTCCGTCGTATTCAAGAATGCCCGCACTGTTGGCAAAATAGAGAATGCCGGCTGCGTTCTGAACCATATCCCAGGTTTGGGTCGCCCCTCCGTATTCATCCGGAGAAAAAACCTGCATCACCGGTTTGGCATGGTGATCATACAACCAGCGTTCGGGGTCGGCATCTGAGGCAGCCCTGACCGAAACACATAAAAGCAAAGCAAGAAAGAAGCCCGGATACAGGTTCGGTAATTTCATATCAATGACCACAGTGAATATTTCCTAATATTGCTTTATGATTAACGAATTGCAAATACTTGCTGTAGGTTCTCCCCTCTATATTTTTAATGATTGTTTAAACGATGGATAGAGGATTGCTGTTAAACGATCAATTATTTCCTATCAAAAGCTCTGACTTCCATGAATACACGAATCCGGAACCAACGTTATGCGGCGTACGCGGTAACGGGCCTCATCATAGTTATTTCTCTGATTATATTTATGATGATGCCTTCAACCCCTATGGCCGAAGACCTGCCCGACACCACCGATACGGTGCGCGAAGTGAACGTCCGGGAATTTGAACCGGCCGACATCACCACCGACATACGCATTACAGGACGCATCAGGGCCGTTGAACGAATTGATCTTTATTCTGAAGTGCAGGGCGTGCTTATAGATGGAGCTCGTCCGTTCAGGTCCGGTATCCGTTTTAATGAAGGGGATGTTTTAGTCCACCTCGACAATACCGATCAGGCTCTTGAGCTGTATGCACAGCGAAGCCGCTTTCAGGCCGCGATTGCCTCACTGCTTCCGGTATTACGAACCGATTTCCCGGATAATGCCGATGCCTGGGCCGCTTATGTGGAAGACTTCGACCCCGAATCAACCATGCCCGACCTGCCTGAGGTCGCAGAACGTCAGGAACGCTTTTTCATCTCGGCAAACGAAATTTACGGGCAATTTTATTCCATCCGCGCGCTTGAAAACCGGCTCGGCAAATTCACCCTTCGCGCTCCTTTCAGCGGTGAACTTCGTGAAGCCGATGCCTATCCCGGTACCCTCATACAGCCGAACACCCGGCTTGGTGAGTTCGTGGGCGATGTCTATGAACTGGAGACGTTTGTAAGCTTGTACGAACTTGATTTCATCCGCACCGGCGATCGTGTTCGTTTGTCGTCTGCAATATCGGGACTGGAGACCGAGGGCGTCATTACCCGCATCGGTCGCTCGGTTGATGCCGCTTCCCAGGCTTTTCCGGTATATGTGGAGGTTGAGTCTCCCGAACTACGAAGCGGAATTTATTTACAGGGCCACATTAGCGGACGAACGGCTGAAGGAGTCGTGGAGCTGCCGCGTAATTTACTCACCCGTGAAAATACGGTCATGGTTATCGAAGACGGCATCGCCACGCACAAAAAGGTTGAGCCGGTATTTTTTAATCGCACAACCGTATTAGTGCGCGGAATTGAAGTGGGCGATCAGGTGATTGAGCTTCGGGCGGGCACCTCCACGCTGGCCGGCACCAAAGTAACGCCCGTATCCGAGTAACCGAAGGTATTTAACACAACAGCCAAACTATGCGAAATTTGATCGGTTACTTTATTTCCTACAAATCGGTAGCCAACTTCACCCTGCTTATACTCATTCTGATGGGCGTGCTGGTTTTTTCGAGCCTGCGCTACTCATTTTTTCCTGAAGAGTCGGTTCGGTTCATTAATATCGACATCATCTATACCGGAGCTTCGCCCGACGAAGTGGAAGAAGGTGCTATTGCCAAGATTGAGGATAATCTGAAGGGCGTTAGCGGTATAGAACGTTTCACCTCGGTTTCCCAAAACAACCGGGGCACTATTGAGGTCGAGCTTATCGAAAACGCCGATCCCGACGATGTGCTTATTGATATTCGCAATGCGGTCGATCAAATCACCACCTTTCCTTCGGCTATGGACGACCCGGTTGTGTACAAGGTGGAAGTCCTCACCGATGCGTTAACCTTCGCCCTCAGCGGCAATCAGCCCCTGACGGTTATCAAAGACATCGCCCGGGATATCGAAACCGATCTGCTCAATCAGCCGGGCATTTCCAAGGTTACGATTGAAGGCTATCCGGAAGAAGAAATTGACATCAGCATCAGGGAAGAAACACTGCGTGCGTACAACCTCACCTTTGCCGACGTAACGCAGGCCGTAGCCGGTTCCAATATCGAGCTGTTCGGAGGAACGATAAAAACCGGAGTGGAAGAAATCCAGATCAAGGCAGATTCGCGAGAATATTTCGCTCAGGATATGGAGCATATTGTGGTTCGCGCCCTGCCTGACGGCCAGATTGTGCGGCTGGGAGACATAGCCGAGCTTTCCAACCGGTTTGCGGAAACCCCTGACCGCCGGACCCTCAACGGCAACCGTTCGGTTAGCATCACCGTGGATAACACCCCGGACGAAGACATTCTGGAAACCGTCACTTTTCTGCGCTCCTATATTGAATCGTTTAATGAAGGCCGGGAAGACGTCCGTGCTACGGTAATCAGCGACCGCGGCGACGCTCTTGAAGAGCGAATTCAGGTGTTGTCCGACAACGCATGGCAGGGCGCACTTTTGGTAGTTATCGTACTCGGAATTTTTCTGAATTTCAGGCTTGCCCTATGGGTCTCCCTGCAAATTCCGGTAGCCTTGCTCGGCATGATTATTTTCGCCGGACTTTGGGGAATCACCATCAACCAGCTTTCCATGTTCGGTGTTATCCTGGTGCTCGGGATTCTGGTGGATTACGGCGTGGTGGTTTCGGAAAACATCTATCAGCATTTTGAACGGGGTAAGGATGCCGTAAGAGCGGCCATTGACGGAACCATGGAAATTGTTTCGCCTCTGATGCTGTCTTTCACGACCACCGTGGCCGCTTTTTCGTTCTTCTTCTTTCTCGACGGCAGGCTTGGGGAGTTTTTCTCCGACATCTCTTTTGTTGTGATCGCCTCAAATATTGTGGCGCTGCTTGTCGGTTTTTTCCTGCTTCCCGCACTCATCGCCAACTCAAGGTCGCTTCGCAAATCCAACAAACCCAACCGGCTCGAACGCTTGTTCGACCGCATGTTTAAAAAAATTCTGAACGGGTTCTATGCACCGGCGTTACGATTCGGCCTTCGGTTTCCCTTCATCGTACTTGCAACAGTTATAGGTTTATTTTTAATAACTATCGGCGGTTTCAGAAGTGATACCATTCAGACTACTTTTTTTCCGAATATCGAATTTGATGAAGTCTCGGTTAGTTTGCGCCTGCCCGCCGGCACCGGAGATGAGGTAACCGAATCCATCCTTATGGAGATTGAAGAAGCCGCCTACCGCGTGAACGACCGGCTTACCGAAGAAGCGAACGGTAATTCCCCTATTCTGTATGTTCAGCGCATCACCGGCCCACAGCCTAACACCGGACGCCTTCAGATCACTCTTACAAAACCGGAAGAGCGCAATTTTCTCGCTTTCGACATTGCCGGAATGATTCGGGAAGAAACCGGCGATGTGCCCGAGGCCGAAAATCTCTCCTTCGGTACCGGAGCTGCCTTCGGAAAACCTATTTCCATTTCCATGATTCATCGCCATGACGATCTGGACGAGCTTCGGGAGGTGAAGCAAAAACTTAGCGAAATGCTTCGGGCCGAAGACACCATTATCGACGTGATCGACAACGATGAAATAGGGCAGCGCGAACTCGATATCAGCCTGAAACCACAGGCCGAACTGCTCGGCTTCACTCTACAACAGGTCATTGATCAGGTCCGGCAGGGATTTTTCGGTACGGAAATCCAGAGCGTGCAGCGTGGTGATGAGGAGATTAAGGTGTGGGTTCGCTACGACAGAGAGGGTCGGTCATCTGTGAGCGATTTGGAGCGAATGCGCATCACCGGGCCCGACGGCAACCGCTATTTTTTACGTGATATTGCCAATGTAAGCGAACAGGAAACCGTGGTGCTGATCAACCGCCGTGACGGCCGGCGTGAAATACTTGTGGAGGCCGATGTGGCCGCCCTCGATATTCCGGTTCCCGCCGTTATCGGGATGATCCAAAGCCGGATTCTCCCTGAAATTCAGGAAACGTATCCGTTTGTGGAATACACCTTCGAGGGGCAGGCACGCCAGTCGCGGGACACCGCCGCATCGGCCGCCAGAGCCGGGCCGGTAATTCTTTTATTTATGCTTTTTATGATATTGCTAAACGGACGGTCGGTCTCTCAAGCCGTCATAACGATTATCGTGATTCCTTTTGCGATTATCGGGGTAGCGTGGGGCCACGTGCTTAGCGGGATACCGCTGAGTATTTTTTCGATGCTCGGAGTCATTGCCCTCATCGGTATTCTGATCAACAATATGTTTGTTTTGCTTAGCAGTTTTAATGATCAGCTGCGTGCCGGGGGCGGATTTGCGGCATCGGTGTACCGGGCTTCTTTGTCGCGTTTCAAACCGATTATGCTCACCGCCATAACCACCGCGGCCGGACTGACCCCACTGCTTTTAGGTACTTCCATCGGTGCGCAGTTCCTGAAACCGACAGGCGTGTCCGTGTTCTACGGGCTGCTTTTCGGTACGTTCCTCACCCTCGCCCTGCTGCCCTGCCTGCTTGTGCTGGCCAACGGCGTAATGCGATTTTTTGCCGGACTTTTCCGCGACCACAAACCGGCCCGAGAAGATGTGGAAAAAGCACGGACAGAAATGAGAACCATCGCCTCCCTCAAATCTGAAGCCGAATGAATTTTGATGTAATGAATATGGTCCGTTTTCTTTTGCTCATTGCTATTGTTGTTCCTGTGAGCACCGACTCTTACGCGCAGGAGCAGGCTTCCCAACCGCTGACCCTTGACCAGGCCTTTGAACAGGCGTTGCTGCACAACCACGCCATACGCATTGAGTCATTTGCAAGGGAGATAAGCCGGAACGCGGTATTCCGCGGAAATGCGGGTCAGCTTCCAACCCTCAACCTGACGGGAAGCGCCTCGTTTTCCAGAGAAAACTCCGAGATTGAACTGACCGATTTTGAAAATGAAGGAAACAACAGGCGGATCAGCACCGAGGGAGCCGAAAGTGTTACGCTCACGGCCGGCGTTGAACTGGGCTATACCATTTTTGACGGTTTCAGCGGGCGCTACCGCTACCGTCGTCTTCAGAATCAGGATCGCATCACCTGGTATTCAACGCGTATGGTGATGGAGCAAACCTTGCTTGAAGTTGCCCGTGCTTACTTTGATGTGCTTCAGCAGCAGGAAAATCTGGAGATTGTGCGCGACAATTTAAATCTTTCCGAAACCAGGCTGGAAACCGTCCGTGAAGCTCAGCGTTACGGCAACGCACGAAGGCTGGATGTACTCAATGCAGAGGTTGCTTTCAACTCGGACCGCATCACCCTTGAAGACGCACAAAACAGCCTGAATGAAGCCCGGCGTGAATTAATGTTTTTACTGGGGATGGACCGTGAGGATCCCGCCCCCGAACCCACCGACCACTTCGACATCCAGGACACGCTCCCTGTGGATGAAATACTTGCTTCGGCCCTGCATCAGAACTCGCTGGTGCAAATTGCATCCGCCGAGCTATCACTGGCCGAGACTGAACGACGGCTTCAGGGGAGCAACCGCTATCCCAGTCTTAGCGCTCAGGCTCGATACGGCTATCAGCGGCAGGAAAATGATGCGGGATTACTTCGCTCTCAGGAGCAAACCGGATATACCGCCATGCTGAATCTGCGCTACTCAATATTTGACGGCGGTGTGACCAGCCGTTCGGTACAAAATGCGCGCATAAGCGAAAAAAGCAGGGAAGAGAACCGGCTTCTTGTTCAAAAACAGGTAGAAAAAGATGTGCTCACTCATTTTGAGGCGTTTCAAACCCGGCTTCGTCAACTTGATATAGCGGAGCTGAATGTGGAAACGGCCGGGTTGAATTATGAGACGGCACAGCAAGCATTTCAGATCGGGCAGATTACTTCCACGGAATTGCGTGAAGCACAGCTTAATCTGCTTGAAGCAAGACGGCAGCAGAGCGAGCTGAAATACCTGATCAAGATACAGGAAATGCAGCTTTTAGTGCTTAGCGGAGAGCTTTTATCCGAAGATGATTCCTGACCCGAGCGCTTAGCAAATCATCGCTGAAACGCGTTTCCAGATTTCGTGATGAATATCCTCGGCCGGAGCCGAAGCGTTGAGTTTAATAAAACGCGGATGCTGTTTTGCAAGATATAAAAATCCGTCACGTACGCGCTCATAGAAGGCTTCACCGGCAATTTCCATCCGGTCGGGACCTTCGCCGTTAGCCGACCGGCGCTCCACGGCTTCACTCACCTCAATATCCAGAAAAAACGTAGCGTCAGGTTCCAATCCGTGGCCGGCAATCTTGTTCAGCTTATTAATTTCATTGATGGGAAGACTTCCACGCCCGAAACCCTGATAGGCGACCGAGGAATCATAAAAACGATCGAGTATTACAATAACGCGCTGATCAAGTAGCGGCTTCACCCTTGTGGCCACAAGTTCAGATCGGGCTGCGGAGAACAGGAGCAATTCCGTAACGGGATTTATATGAACCTCGGGGTTAAGCAAAATGCCCCGAATCATTTCGGAAAGTTCGGTCCCGCCGGGTTCACGAAGCACCTGAACCGGCATTTTTTCCTGCTTCAAGCGTTCGTTAAGCAGCATTATCTGGGTTGTTTTTCCACAACCGTCTATACCTTCAAATGATATAAGCACTATTCTTGAATTGTTATAAGATCTTTGGCATAACTGATGTTCGCCCGTTGTCTTGTAAATATTTAACCTTCACCCTGTAACATCCCGGAAGAAAAACAGGCAAACGTATTAATGACCACCCCACCTCTTTTCTACAGCTGCTTCACATTACACGTTCAGGAACAGGCACTCAGGGACGCGGTTCTTTTTTCATAATTATGGCGAGCATGAAGTACAGGAAAACAGGTGTGCCGTAAAAAGCCATCGAAAGACCGAAAATAATCCGCACTACGGTAGGATCGAAGCCGAAATAGTTGGCAATACCCCCGCAGACGCCCAGAAAGCGTTTATCTGTTCTGCTTCTTCTGAGCATTTTTTTCTTGCTTTTGGCATAGTCGTCGCGGTCATCTACCGAACTTTTGCGGAAAGCATCCTTCCCGGCATCAGGCCTGAGTTTGAATTCAGGAAGAGCTTCATCTGAAGATCTTTCTTCGGATTTATTTTTCCGGATACCCGACCAGCCGAGCAGCAGTAAAAGTCCGGCAATGGAAGGAAGGATAATGTGTCTTGAGAACGAAATCTCCGGTCCGAAATTCAGTCCGAAAAGCTGCAGCATCATCATAAACGCAACCACCAGCATCACGCCGCCGAACACAGAAGCTGTATTCACAATACTGCGGCTGCGGGTACGGTCTTTCTTTTCCTCTTTCAGGAAGTCGTGATATGCCTGTTCCATGTCATCATAGCTGACGCGGAACTCTTCCTCAAGGTCGGAAACGGAGCCTTGCCGGTTTTCATAATTTTTAGTGTCGGTCGCCATAAATTGTAATATACTGTCTTTACCATTCAGCTGAAATAACGGAAGCGAATGGTTTCTTACGTACAGTTCCCCCCGGTGATTCATTTTAAGTGCATTGGGAAGTGAGTGAATCAAGAAATGTGATCAAACTAACATCCGATGAATAGACCACGATGGCGCGAAAATTGAAGCTGAACGACGGGTATTGTCAGATATAGTTAATCACACTATCCGAGGGAAGTGTTTTCAACCGGCACCAATAAATCCGGCCTTGTGAAAAAATGGCGCTGGTCGCTCCGCTCCCAATTGTGAATGGTGGGTTTTGAATTGTGAATGATTCACAGAAAGAAAATTTGTCAGATAACAAGCTCCGGCTAAATTATTTATTCCTTCAGACTGACAACTGATACTGTTCTCTGTACCCTGAGCAGGTTACCTTTTGTCCGCACAAAAGGTAAAAGAAGGTTATTTCGATATCGGAATTACAAGACTACATCAAACCAATGGGGGTTTGATACAGGTTTACTAAAAAGATACCGGCAAAAAAAGTCTATTCGGCATTTTCGATGGATTCGCTGGTTTTAACCGGACACCAATGGTTCTAAATCATGAATTAGTATACTACCCAAAAATTAGCGCCATTTGAGCACGTATTTTTAAAAAACCATGTCACATAGAAGTTTTTTGAGGGTAAAAGGGGTCGGTATTTGCTCTGATTTAGAATCGAACTCAGGTTGTTAGAAAAAGCGAGAGACTTAGAACCATCGTGGCTGTTCAATGGATGTTATGTTCTTCATTTACTTCCATTCTCATTTTGTCAATTCGTTCTTTTCGCGTAGAAAATTTTATTTTGAAAAGTTAGCATATACGCTAACTTTAGAATATGCGCGTTATTAAGTTTTACCGAACAGAAACCGGAAATTGTCCGGTGGAAGATTTCTTACAGAGTCTTCCCGACAAGCAATCCAAAAAGGTTGCCTGGACACTGCGTGTTGTTCGGGATTTAGAACAAGTTCCAACTCAATATTTGAAGAAGCTCAAAAGCACAGATGATATTTGGGAAGTCCGGGCAACTCTTGGAAACAATACTTTTCGGTTGTTGGGCTTTTTTGACGGACCAAAACTGATTGTGTTAACAAGCGGTTTTGCCAAGAAAACGAATAAAGTACCTAATCATGAAATAGAAACTGCAGAGGAACGTAAACGTGATTATTACCTGAGGAAAAAACAATGAGTAAAGATGATTTAGAAATTTTCATCGATCAGAAGAAGGCGGAAAGCCCTGAGTTTTCAGAAAATTTTGAGGAAGGATATCTCAATTTTAAAATTGGTGTGATTCTTCGTCAGGCTCGTGAACAAATGGGAGCTACACAGTCTGAGGTGGCCGAAAAACTCAATACGACTAAATCGGTAATCTCCAGAATGGAAAACCATGCGGAGGACATTAAGCTTTCGACCCTTTCTAAATATGCTAAGGCATTAGGGAAAAGGGTAAAGCTCGAAATCCGGTAAATTCAAAACATAACAAGACGTTTTAAGCGGACACGTTAAGGGTTCGGAACTTTATTTTAACAACCAGACTCGCCGTTTAAACGCTGAAGTGGTAGTTGATCACATTGTCTTTTAACTTAAACCCTAAGTAAGAGACGCTTTACACTCCCTGAAACACTTCCCGCTTTCACTTCTTTTCCTACCGCATTACCGGCCGCACGCGCTGGAGGTGGCTGATGGCAAAGTGGCGGTCAACGGCCAGGGTATCCCCGGGATTGATGTTCGGCTCATTCAGTATAATCCAGTCCGATGTTACGGCCGCAGGTGTTGCGTAAATCCACTCGACCTGATTTCCGTTTAGTTTAAAGACAAGCGGACGACCGTCTCTTTCGAGCAGGGCAGCCCTTGGTGCACGCACCCTTCCTTGCGCTTCATCAATAAAAATACGGCCGTCCACGCTCATGCCGGGCTTAAACCGGCTGCCGGGGTTTTCGGCTTCAACAATTATCTGACCTGTTTTGCGGTCACGATCCACCTGAGGCGAAATGGAGCGTACACTGCCTTCAACTTCACTGCCGTCGGCCCCGGTGATGCGCACCTTCATGCCGGTTTCCACCTGCATCAGTTCGGACTCCAGCACATCAAAGCGCACCCTGATGCGGCTGAAATCAACCAGTTTCCCCATTTCCGAGCCTGCCGACAGATAGCCGCCTTCCGAAAACAGACGATCGGTATAAATATGCCCGTCGAACGGAGCCTTCATCACGGAATAGCTAAGCTCAAGCTTCGCACGGTCCAGCGCAATCCGGGCCTCCATATATCCGGTTTGATTCATGAGAAGCCGCTCGTCGAAGCTGCTAAGGGTATCTGTTCGGGTTACGGTTCGTACGGTATCACCCTGACCACTTGTGTGACCCATCCCTCCCGTAACCGGAATGCCCCGCTGCCGCAACTCAAGTTCATAGTCCTGACGCGCCCTCAAATACCGGTTTTCGGCTTCTTCGAGCCCGATGCGCCACTCCTGATCCACAAACTGAAGCAGCGTATCGCCACGGCGCACCCTGTTCCCGTCTTCAATACGATGGGCCTCAACAAACCCGCTTATGCGCGGCACGATGGAAAATTCCCGCACAGGCTCCACAATTCCTCTGGTATCGAGATGAAAAAACAAGGATTCGTCATCCACAACGGCGAACGTCACCTCCGGCAAAATCTCCACATTCTCCGGTCGCTCGGGCCGCTCGGGTTCTTCTGATCGTTGGCAAGCCTGGAGTGAAGTGAGCAATATTATCAACAAAATGATGGTGCAAAATGTTGAATGTTGAGTGTTGGATGTTGAGTAGGGCATATTTGTCAGGATCTTGAGCCGGTACCGGCCTTCGTTTGGCTGTCAGAAGCTTTCAACAGAGATTCTTTAGTAGTTTTTACTATGGAAGTTAAAATACGGTTTATTTCCTCAGACTCTCTGATTGCATCATCAACCAATTTTTCATCTATTATCTTGGATTTTTTTAACAGTCGGAGCCAGTATCTGGTTTCTCTTGCCTCTTTTGAAGAAATACCCATTTTTGAATGGAATTCCTTTTTCGATACAGATGCATTGGCCTCTTCTACATTTGCTCCGATACTGGTGCCGGCTTTTAGCAATTGATCGGCAAAAACAAATTCTCTTTTAGACCTAAGAACTTTCACCAGTGTTATAATTATCAGTGCAAACTCGAAACTCTTATCAAGAATAAGATTTTTTTTGTTTGAATATGAAGGTTCCATAATATGAATCCGGTTAGAAAATAACGATTTAGTTGACTTTGGGCTGCATTTAGAAAGACCTGACTTACTGCAGCTTAATCCATGAGTCATCCTGTGTAAATTCCTTTCAAAAAAATTCAACACTCATCATTCAACACTCAACATTTTAAAAATACAACTCACCATTTTTTGTGCATTAACCTGAATATCAGCGGAATAACGAAAAGCGTGAGTATCGTACTTGTTACCATGCCTCCGGTAAGGGCGAGTGCCAGGCTTTGGCGGAATTCATAGCCGTCGCCGAACGGGAGCAGCATCGGGAGCAGACCGAGTATGGTTGTTACCGTCGTCATCATCACCGGGCGGAAACGATGGCGGCCCGCCAGGCGAATGGCTTCCTTAAGATCTCCGGACTTATCAAGATACCGTCGCATAAAATCAACTTTCAGGATGGCGTCGTTTACGGCAATTCCGGTAAGAATAAGAATACCCATGAATGCAAGCAGGTTGAGCCCGGCACCGGTGATCCAGAGAATGAGCAGGGAGCCGATCCACGCAAAAGGCACGGCAAATATAATGATGAGCGGATATTTGAGATTCTCGTACTGAATGGCCAGAATAATGTAAATCAATAGCAAACTGATGAGCAGCAGCCGGCCCATATCGCGCAGCATTCGCTCAATTTCCACGGCCGCGCCGGTAATCCGGAGCTGAATCCCCGTATCGGCGGTAAACCTGCGCGCTTCCTCCCTGATACTTCGGCTGTTCCACCACCAGTCGGCCATGCTTAAACCCGTTACATAGGAAAGCACAGGGGTCTGATTTATCCGCTCAAGTTGCTGCGATTCCGCCACTCGCTCCATAACGGCAATATCGGCAAGCCGAACAGACCGCCCCGAAGTTTGAATCCGAATCTCACCCGGCTCAAAAGTTCTCGTCCGTCCGCTGAACAGACGCAGAGCTATATTTTCATCCTCGCGGGTCCACTCCGTGAGCTGATTCCCCCGTGCCATGGACTCCATATAATCTATTACCTGCCGCTCGTTCAGGCCGAACTGAACCAGACGCTCCGGCCGAAACCGAATATGCCAGGTATCGACCTGCTCGGGATACAGTTTTTCGAATGAGGATGCAGTACCGGGGTTGGTGAAGCCGGCCCGTGATGCAAACTCAAAGGCAGCTTCCTGACTGCGGTCCCGCTCCCGTCCAACAACTTGCACCACCACCGGCTCTCCGCCCGAACCGAGCAGACTTGAGAAAATCGTAAACTCCGGAAGCTGCTCGGCGAGCCAGTCGCCGCGATCACTTATATAATTTGTGATGATCTCATGGACTTCATCCGCCATAGCCTGCGATTCTACGGGAACTTCTATATAAAATTTATTGATGCCTTCGTTCGCAATACGGGCGATATTGGACTGATCGGTAAATCCGCCGAGTGTGAGAATGCCATCCGCACCGGTTTGCGCCCGCAGGTGTCGAGTAAGATCGGCCGCCGAAAGTCTGGTGGTAAAGATGGCCGCGTTGCCCGGTAAACGAACCTGATAGCTTACCCTGCGTTCTTCGGTATCGGGCAGCAAACTTTTGGGAACCGCCACAAAAGCCGCGGCTGCCAGAATCAGCAAAATAAATACGGTCAGGCCGACCCAAAGGGGACGTTTAATCGCTGTCTCTAAAGCGCGTTCATACCTTTCAAGGAGGCCGTCGAAACCACGTGTGAACGCTGTTGCTCCCGCTTTTTCTTGGCTGCGACCTGTAAACTTGAGCACCAATACCGGCAGGATTGCCAGCGCAACCAGCAGTGAGGCCAGAAGCGATATAGAAAGCGTAAACGCCTGATCGCGAAAGAAAGCCCCTTCAAAACCGCCCAGCAGAATCAACGGAAGAAAAACCGAAATGGTAGTCAGGGTTGATGCGGTAATGGCCAGGGCGATTTCCCGAGTTCCGCGCCGGGCCGACTCATAAGCTTCGTGCCCCATCACCCTGTACCGTTTGATGTTTTCCAGTACCACAATGGCGTTATCAACCAGCAGACCGATGCCCAGCGTAAGGCCGCTCAGGGAAACGATATTGAGCTGAATGCCTCCGAGATACATCACAAAAAAAGTCAGGAAAACACTTACCGGGATGGCGATGCAGACGGTAAAGGGCAGGCGGGGATCACGCAGAAAAAGAAACAGCACCAGAAAGGCCAGCAAACCGCCGGCAAGTAGCGTTTGCAGCAGATTGGATATTGTGTTGCTGATGAACGTAGCGTTTTCGTTGAGCACCTGAACCTGTATGCCCGGAAAGCTCTCGCGCAGGCTTTCCAGCTCGGGCAGCATGCGTTCGTACACCGTAACCGTGTTGGTGCCGTAATCTTTTTTCACTAATACTGTGAGGACGGTCCGGCCGTCGAGCAGGGCGAAAGAGACCGGATCCTGTTCATCCATTTCTACTTGAGCGATATCCCCGAGGCGGATGACCCGCTCACCGGCGGTTTTTTGGATCGGCAGGTTGATGATGTCGTCCACGGAACGGATACGGCTTTCGATATTTATGGAGTAGCGGTACCAGCCGTCACGTACCTCGCCGGAAGCGGAGAACAGATTGGCATCTCGCACGGCGGTCTGAATTTCACCAATGGATATATCGTAGCGGTCGGCAAGTACAGGATCATAATAAATATGCACTTCCGGACGAACCGCCCCCACCATCACCGCCTGGGCGATTCCATCTACCTGCTCAAGCCTGCGCGTAAGTACCTGCTCGGTCCAGCGTTTGAGCTGCAGCCGCGATTCGAAACCCGGTTCATCCACGCCCGGCAGGGTTATACTCAATGTGGCCACAGGTTCATCGGCCGGGGTGGTATAGATTAGCTGGGAGCGCTCGGCGGTTTGGGGAAGAAAGAAACGGGACTGTTCCAGTTTTTCCCTTGAATTGAGGAAGGCAAGGTCCATATCCTCCCCCCAGTCGAATTCCAGGGCTATAATGCTCTGCCCCTGACGCGCAAAACTGTGGATTCCCGACAGGCCGGGAGTTGTGCTCAGCAAGGCTTCCAGCGGTTCGTTTATACGCGATTCAACTTCTCGCGCCGACGCTCCGCTCCATTCGGTTTGCACGAGCAGGTTCGGATTATCTACATCCGGGAGAAGATCTACAGACAGGTTTTGCAGGGCTATCCATCCAAAAATGAATGTGGCCAGCACAAGCATAAATGCGGTTACGGGGCGGTTCAGCAGCACTGCGGATGATCTTGTTCGTACGAAATTTAAATTATGCTCTCAGCCGCGAATAATAGGGTAAAGTTTTGTAAAGTTCATGCTATTAATTGACTCAGTCTAACTTTTCGGTACCCTGCCGCGATCCTTTAGCAATTAGTTCAACCCGAGAAGAATATGCCTTTAGATTCAAAATGCATGAACATGTTTTTCTCTTCTTTAGCATTCATTTTTTTTGAGAAGGCTTTTCAAAACCAATCTTTTGCCCTCCTTCTTGTTTTAAGACATCAATCTTACCATAACCGACGCGCCAACCATGACTGTCCTTATCCCCCTAAAAAAGAAAGGAGATAACCTGCATATGAAATGCAAGGTTATCCCCTTGAAATGCACTAAGTTAGTTTTTGGTGCTTAGCACATAGAAAAACGATGAACAGCTGGTAGTAATAATACCTAACACTTCTTTACCGCGCACCGCATATTCATGTAGTATTTGAAATTTTTTTTTGGAAACGCCTCAACCCGGTCGTCCTTATGCAGGTTTCGGGAACTAAGCATCAGAGATTGAGAATAAACGGGTTTTTGCAAATCACAATCTCCCATAGATCCCCCATTAAAGCTCGCGAGTACCCCTCTCACCGGCCCATTGCCCCTTAATCACCCAGACACTTTCCTAAATCCCGGGCGGTCATGATGGTGTCGCTGTTCAGGGGTACGGTTTTGTAGCTGTCGGCTACTTCGGACAGCGGGATCTGACGAAGCTCATTTTGCTGCATTACTACAAGATGATTCTTTACCCCTTTCTCAAGTAGCCTGACCGCTTCGGTGCCGAACCGCAGTGAAATGAGGCGGTCGGCAGTACTGGGGCTTCCGCCGCGCTGCTGATGGCCCAACACCACCGAGCGGGTCTCCTTTCCCGTACGCTCCGCAATTCCCTTTTCCAGGTATTCTGCAAGTCCTCCCAGCTGTTCCGCCTGCCCGATCTGCTTGCCTTTCACAAAATGGTCCCGGCCTTTTTCCGTGGCCCCTTCGGCCGCCACAACGATCATGTGTTCACGTCCATAGGATTGGATTTCCACAATTTTTTTTGTGATGGAATCCATACTGAACGGTATTTCCGGTATCAGCACCACATCTGCCGATGCGGCAAGACCTGAATGAAGGGCAATCCATCCGGCATAACGGCCCATCACCTCTACAATCATCACCCTTTGATGCGACTCGGCCGTTGTGGAGATTCGGTCTATCGCCTCGGTGGCAATCATGCAGGCGGTATCGAAACCCAGAGTAATTTCGCAGCCGGTAATATCGTTATCGATGGTTTTAGGTACGCCTACCACATCAATGCCCTTTTGAGAGAGACGGTGGGCGATTCGCATAGAGCCGTCGCCTCCTATGGCAATAAGCGCATCAATCCCGTGCTCTTTGAACCGTTCGATAAGCTCATCCGAGCGGTCCACTGCTTTATAGGTTCCGTCAGCCTGCTTCACCGGCATTTCGAAAGGATTCCCGCGGTTTGCCGCTCCCAAAATGGTCCCCCCTTGCATGGTGATGCCGTGCACCCTTTCATGCGTCAGATTTACAAAGGGCTGATCAGAATACATGGAGCCATAACCGTTGAGGATACCGACCACTTCCCAGCCTCTTTTCAGCGCGGCTTTTGTGGCCGCACGAATTGCAGCATTAAGTCCGGGCGCGTCGCCCCCTCCGGTGTTGATCGCAATTTTCATAGCTTTTTGTTAAGGTGATGGGTGTAGTGTAATGGCGGCTTTCCGTCTATCAGCCGGTATTAATTAGCGGAAACAAGGTTTTAGCATTAGTAGAAGTCACTTCATCAATTTCCCGGAGCGGAAGATCAAAAATACCGGACATTTTTTCAGCAACCAACCTCACATAGCCCGGTTCATTGCGTTTCCCCCGGTTCGGATGCGGAGCGAGGTAGGGCGCATCGGTTTCGAGGATCATCCGCTCAAGCGGTAGCTTGCCGACAGTTTTATCCACGCCGGCGTTTTTGAACGTAGCCACACCGCCGATGCCTAAGTAAAGCCCGAGGTCGAGAGCTCTTTTCCCTTCATCTACCGAACCGTTGAAACAGTGCCACACGCCGGTCAGGTTTCCATCCTGCTCGTCTTCTATGATGTCGAGCAGGTCAGCGGTCGCTTTGCGGTTATGAAGTACGATGGGTTTTTTCAGGGTTTTGGCCACCTTGCAATGTCTGTGGAGGTTTATTTTTTGTTCTTCCACAAAGTCCGTACTCCAGTGATAATCAAGTCCGGTTTCGCCCACGCCCACAATATCATCACCGGTACACTCGGCCAGGAGTGTAGCCTCCAGATTACAGC